>JBGQLF010001160.1:0-3981 GCA_041499985.1 Gemmataceae bacterium | reverse complement strand
GTGCGTGCCGGTGGAAACAGCGCCCCGGCCGGGTCGTCGCGCACCATGGCCCGATCCAGCCACGGTTCGAGCCGCTCGACCGCCTCGGGATGCAGGGGCACGCGCCGTTCCTTGCCGCCCTTGCCGCGCACTTCCAGCAGCCGGTGGCCGGAGCTGCTCTTGGAGTCGCCGACGCGCAGGCGACAGAGTTCCCCGACGCGGCAGTCAGTATAGGCCAGCACGGCCAGCAACGCACGATCGCGTATCCCCTCTAAACTCTGGCCATCGGGCGCGTCCAGCAGCCGCCGGCAGTCTTCCGGCGCCAGGCCGACCGTTTTGCCGTCACGCGGCACCTGCGGGTAAGATCGATCATAGAGTCCGTCAGGTAGATCACCCGCTTGTTGCCCTTCTGCTTGCGGCTGTTCTTCCACTTCGCCAACGTCCAGGTGCCGCCTTGCAGGTCGGCGTCCTGGGCCGTGACCTTGGCCACTTCCGAGAACGGACGCGCGCCCGTCTGCTCCAGAGCGAACAGGTAATCGGCGAACGGCCCCTTGACCGCGTCGCGGATTTTCTGGCGCTCCTCGGCGGTCAGGTAGCGGTCGCGGCTGCCGCACGTGCCCGGGCGGACATGCCGCAAGGGATGGCTCGGCAGGTTGAGTTTCTTGAGGCCATAGTTCAAGGCAGCCAGCACGATCGCCTTGGCCCGGACGCACGTATTCTCACACCAGGTGGTTTGCTTGCGGCACCACTTATCGAGGTCAGCGGCACACAGCGCGTTGATCCGGCGCTGCTTGCCGACAAAATCGACGAAGGACTGGAGAAACAGCCGGTGGACATCGAAGGTCTCTTTTTCGTTTTCCGCCTGGGAATGCTCAAGGAACTGGTCGGCCAGCTTGGCGAAGCTGATGCCGGGATCGTCGGGGCCGGGGATGCTGCCGGTCAGCAAGCGCTGAAGTTTGGTCTTGGATTGCTTGAGGGTTTTGGCGAGAGGCTTCTGCTTGCCGTCGATGGTGGTGTAGTAGCAGCTCTTGGACTCACGCCACCAGTATCTCACTCCGCCGGGACATGGGGGATTCTCCACCCTCTGGATCGGAGGGCGGCAAGGAATACCGTGCCTTACCGTGCCCTCGATGCCATTCTACGGAGATAGGCAAGGGCAAGCCTCGCCGTGCCGGAGTAAGCCCCGGCCTCGGATCGGAACGGCTTCGTGCGATCTCTGTCGCCGTAAGTCGCGGGACGGACGGGCTTTTCGCTTTGTCCATCCCTTCGGCAGAGCAGCCCTCTGGCGTGTAATTTGCCACCAGAGCTGTCTCTTTGTGCCGCCACCTCGCGGTGACTTTACCCTTTCGAGGATGAAAGGCGTTGTGATCCGAGCAAGACATTGAGGCTTGCCCCCGCAGGTGGCCACAAAAGCTGGCCACCTCGTTTGCCTAACCACTATAGAGCGCAGTTGGTGGCCAGGCAAATCGGGCCACCTAGGAGCGGCGGACAAACCTCCTCTCGACGAGCCCGAAGCGCCAGCGCGGGGGGAGCTTCCCCGCTGGCACTTCGAGCTGGTCAAGTTTCTGTCACGGGGCGCGCCGGGCAGGCTCTCTTGACCTCGCCAGCGGAATCAGGTACAGCGAGTCCCTAATCGCGTCTTGCTGAGGGGAGCGCCCTGCGCAGCGAACACCGACGAGGGCAGATTCGTAGCGGTGAGGCGTTCGCGCAGGCACGCGACCGGGGTGCCAGTAGGGTCGTCCGATGTTCAGCCTCATTTTTCCGACGTATAATCCGGGCCGTCTTCTGGAGCGGACCTGTCAGTACGTCCAAAGCTTCCTCCGGCAGGCGTCCGACGATTGGGAGGTCCTGTTCGTCTGCGATGGCTGCACCGATGGCACGCCGGAGCGCTTGGCCCAATGGGTGCGGGCGAGCTCCGATCCGATCCGCGTGCTCCAGTATGCGCCGAACCGCGGCAAAGGCTATGCCGTGCGCCACGGCCTCGCCGCGGCCCGCGGAGGCTGGCGTTTGTTCACGGATGTGGATCTGGCGTATAGCCTGGACGATGTCGTTCGGGTAGCCCAGGTCCTCCGGGCCGGCGCGGACGTCGCCATTGCTTCGCGGACGCATCCGCAGAGTCGTCTGGTCCTGCCCGTCTGGCTTCAGGGCTATGCCTACCGCCGGCATCTGCAAAGCATGGCCTTTTCGCTGCTGGTGCGTCTGCTGCTGCCGCTCACGCAGGGCGATACGCAGGCCGGCCTTAAGGGGCTCAGTGCCCACGCGACTCAGCTGGTTCTGCCGCTCCTGCGCTGTGATGGCTTTGGGTTTGATTGTGAGCTGTTGACCGCCAGCGTCCATCATCGGCTGGCGATTGCGGAAGTGCCGATCTGTGTCAGCTATGAGGACACCGCGAGCACCATCGGCTGGCGGCGCATGAGTGGCATGGTCGGGGACCTGTGGAGAATCCGACAGGCCTGGCGCCATGTCTGGTCGTCGGCGGGGGAGCCTTCTGCTCCGCCTAACCGCCGGCAAGCGGCTTGATCCGGAATCCGAACCGTCGCGGCAGGCCCTTCCAGGTCCGATCGCGTGATCCCGCGCTCTGGAGAGAACCGGTGGACGGCAAACGCTATTTGGTCGTCACGGCCGATGACTATGGCATCGGAGTGGCCACTTCGCAGGCCATTTTGGACCTCGCCGCCCAGGGCCGGGTGACCTGCGCGGTACTCCTGGTCACGGCGCCTCAGGCCGAGGAGGCCGTGCGCGCTTGGCGGAAGGCCGGTGAACCGTTGGAACTCGGCTGGCATCCGTGTTTGACCCTGGATCGGCCCATTCTGCCCGCAGGCCAAGTGCCCACCCTGGTGGCCGAGGAAGATCGCTTCTGGCCCCTGGGTACCTTTCTCCGCCGTCTGTTCTCCGGACGCATCCGCGGTCGCGAAATCGAGGCGGAGCTGCGCGCCCAGCTGAGCCGTTACCAGGAGCTGGTCGGCCGGCCACCCTCGGTCGTCAATTCGCATCATCATGTGCAAGTATTCGCGCCTATCGGTGCGATTCTGCGGCAACTCCTCCAGCAGCAGCATCCGTTGCCCTACGTCCGCCGGATACACGAGCCGATGCCCTCCTTGATCCACGTGCCCGGCGCGCGCGGCAAACGTTTGTTCCTGTCCTCCTTTGGCCGCCGGGATGCCTGGCACCTCGAGCAGGCCGGTTTTCCGGGCAATGATTGGCTGGCTGGGATCACCGATCCGCCCTGCGTGGCCGATCCGAACTTCCTGGTCCGGTGGCTGACCTGGATGCCCGGCGAGGTCGTCGAGCTGACCTGTCATCCCGGATATCTAGACGCGACGCTCATCGGCCGCGATTGCACGGCGGACGATGGCCAACTCCAGCGCCGGGTCGGTGAGTGCCAGCTGTTGCAAGATCGACGGTTTCTCGAGGCTTGCCACCGCGCCCGCTTGACCCTGGTGGCACCGTCGGAATTACGCACGTTACGGAGTCCAGGAGGTGCGCATGCCGCTTGAGCCACCCCACGCGGGAGCTGGTACAGGCAGGCTCGAAAACGCCTGTTCCAGCGGCTACGCGCTCTGGCCACGATGGCGGGATCTCGGTCGCGGGGAGCGGCTCGCACTCACGCTTTGGTGCCTGATCCTCGGCATCATTTCGGCGCGGGTGTGCGTGGCCCCCGAGTCGCACAGTGTCTTACCAATCTACACCACCGCAGCGCAACGCTGGCTCTCCGGTACGGACTTGTACGGCCCGATGGAGGGGCTCGATCAGTATCGTTACAGTCCCCTGGTCGCGGCCTTGATGGTGCCCTTCAGTCTCCTGCCACCCGCCCTCGGAGGCGTCGTCTGGCGGCTGGTCAATGCCGGCGTCTACCTTGGGGCCCTTCTCTGGTGGGGCCGACAAGCTCTGCCGGGGCCCCTGACCAGGGGCCGGCAGGCTGCCCTGTTCGTGCTCGTTGTGCCCCTCTCCATCGGCAGTCTGAACAACGGCCAAAGTAACGTCCTCGTAATCGGGCTGTTG
>JBGQLF010001159.1:0-3993 GCA_041499985.1 Gemmataceae bacterium | reverse complement strand
GGTCTTCCGTTTCAAATCGGTGCTTGCGATTGTCATGGGTCATTCCTTTTGTGAAGAGTGAAGGATGAAGCGGCCGTCAAATGCCCAGCTGCTCCTTAGCCGCGGTCACGACACGTTCCGGCGTGAAGCCGAACTTCTTGATCAAATCTTTCAGCGGAGCCGACGCGCCAAAGGAACGCATGCCGATGCTGTGCCCGGTGGCGCCAACGTACCGGGCCCAGCCGAACGTCGAGGCCTGCTCCACCGAGACCCGCGCCGTGACCGCCGGCGGCAGCACGCGGTCACGATACTCCTTCGGCTGGTCGTCGAACAATTCCCACGACGGCATGCTCACCACCCGCGCCTTGATTCCCTCCGCCTTGAGCCGCTCGTGCGCTTCCAGGCACAGCACCACTTCGCTGCCACTTGCCAGCAGCAGGACGTCCGGCTTGCCATCCGGCGCGTCGGCCAGGACGTAGGCCCCCTGGGCCAACCCGGAAGCGGGACCGAACTTGCCGCGGTCGATCGTCGGCACCGCCTGGCGCGTGAGAATGAGAACGGCGGGTTCGTGGTGCAGCCGCAAGACAACCTTCCAGGCCTCTGCCGTTTCATTGGCGTCCGCAGGGCGCAGGACGATCAGGCCCGGAATGGCTCGCAGCGATGCCAGTTGTTCCACCGGCTGGTGCGTCGGGCCGTCCTCGCCGACACCGATGGAGTCGTGCGTGAAGATGTAAACGACCGGCAGTTCCATCAAGGCACTGAGCCGCATCGCCCCCCGGGCATAGTCGCTGAAGATCAGGAACGAGGAGCCGTAGGCCCGCACCTTGGCCAGGGCCATGCCGTTCAGCACCGCGGCCATGGCGTGCTCGCGAATGCCGAAGTGCAGATTGCGCCCGCCGGGACTATCCGCGAAGAAGTCGCCAGCGCCGTCGAACGTCAGCCGCGTTTTGCAAGAGGGCGCCAGGTCGGCCGAGCCACCCATCAGCCAAGTTACTTTCTTGGCGACGACATTGAGCACCTTCCCGGATGCATCCCGCGTCGCCATTCCCTTGGCATCCGCGGCGAAGGCAGGGACATCCATGTCCCAGCCTTCCGGCAACTGACGGTGCTGCATGCGATACAGCTGTTCCGCCAACTCGGGATATCTGGCCCGGTACTCGCGCACGCGGGCAAACCAGGTGTCCCGCAGCTCCTTGCCACGCTTGCCAATGCCGCTGCGAAAGTGGTCGTAAACTCCGTCCGGGACGTAGAACTTCGCGTCCTCCGGCCAGCCATAATTGCGCTTGGTCAAGCGGATTTCTTCTTCGCCGAGAGGCTCGCCGTGGGCGGCGCTGGTGTCCTGCTTGTGCGGCGCGCCGTAGGCGATATGGCTGTCCACGATGATCAGCGTCGGACGGTCGCGGGTACTCTGAAACGTCTGGAAGGACCTTGCCAGCATCTCCTGGTCATTGGCATCGCCGACGCGGGTGACGTTCCAGCCGTGGCCGATGAAACGAGTGGCCACGTCGTCGCTGAAGGCCAGCGCGGTGTGCCCCTCGATCGTGATGTGGTTGTTGTCGTAGATCCAACACAGGTTGGAGAGTTTCAGGTGGCCGGCAAGCGAGGCAGCCTCGGCCGAGATGCCTTCCATCATGCAGCCGTCGCCACACAGGGCGTAGACGTTGAAGTCGATCAGGTCCTCGAACCTGGGCTTATTGAACTGGTCAGCCATCCACCGGCCGGCGAGGGCCATGCCGACACTGGTGGCCAGCCCTTGGCCGAGCGGGCCAGTGGTGGTCTCAACACCGCTGGTCCAGCGGTACTCCGGGTGTCCGGGGCAGCGGCTGTCCAGCTGCCGGAAGCGCTTGATCGCCTCGAGAGGCACCGACGGCTCGCCCAGGACCTCGTAGTCCTTGCTGACCGCCTTCACCCCTGTCAGGTGGAGCAGCGAGTACAGCAACATCGAGGCGTGGCCTGCCGAGAGAATGAAGCGGTCCCGGTTGGGCCAGACCGGATCCTGCGGGTCGAAGCGCAGGAACTGCTGCCACAAGCAGTAGGCCACAGGCGCCAGAGCCATCGGCGTACCCGGGTGGCCTGAGTTGGCTGCCTGCACAGCGTCCATGGACAGCGTGCGGATCGTGTTGATACACGTCGTATCGAGATCGTTTCTATGCTGCATGATCTTGGTTTCCTGACAAGAACTCTTGCGCTCACTTCGATCCGCTACCATCAACCGCCGACAACGGTTCCTGATTGACGGCCGCCGCGCCCAGCTGACCTAGTGGGTCGTCTATCTTCATTTGACAGGTTGACTGTTGCGAATTTGGCGTAATTTCCAGGGTTTCCCATCACGGGAACCCGTCAAATGAAGATAGACGACCCACTAGTTGGAAGCGAAGGCGGTTCGTGATCAGGCGACTCATGACGGCGAACATCACTGCCGTGGACAGGCCGAATAGCAGGAGACCGTTGATGGCCTCCAGTGGGCCCAGTAACCGCCACCGCTCAGACAGAACGATGTCTCCGTAGCCGAGTGCCGTGTAGTTTTCCGCGGAGTAATAGAATGCCTTCTCGAAGGTCGAAATCTCCCCGACCATTAGAAAGGCAACTGCCCACAGGGCGATCTGGATTAGATGCGCCGCCGCTGTGACCAGCGAAACGATCGTCATGACCGCGACGTTTTTCCAGAATCCCAGTGCGGTGTACCTTGTTCGGATCGGCCGTACCACCAGGTGCACGATCAGGGCCGTCGCCATGCCGTAGGACAGCAGGCTGCCGAGGAACACGCCGGCGCCAACCAGAAAGGCCAAGAACATACACTGGAACTCCTACTCACTGCCTCTGCGGTGCCTCCCCGTGTCGTGTGCCTCTACGCGATGGACGCCTACGCCGTCTCCTCACGGTTTCGTAACCGGCTCTTTCTCGAACTCCCGGCGGGTGTCCTCGTCCACGAAGTAGTAGGTCCGGCCGTCGCGCTCCAGAGTGGACGAGGCGAGGTACTTCGGGAAGTGAATCTTCGCCACGGGATCCTCGACGAACTGGTCCTTGAGGTGTTCCTGGAGGGCGGCGTCCTGGCGCACGAGAGCTAGGTACGCCTTGACGAAGGCCACGATCCGCTCGTCGAACCACTGGACCACCTCATCGTCCTGCACCGCGTCGAGGGGAAACTCAAGGACCGACTGCTTGTCGTAGCGGACCACCACCGGGATGATTTCCTGGGTGCATTCCAGCCGGACGTGGCTCACGTCCAGGTCCGGGAGCACCTCGAAGACCAAGGTCACCTTCGCCACCGTGGCGGCGAACGTCAGGTTCATCGCCCGAGTGTGTTCGCGAACCATGGGCTCGGCCTTGACCACGGCCTTGAACCGCTCGATGAAGGCGGCCAGGCGGGGCTTCAGCAGGTCGATAACGTGTTTGGCCACGACTTCGTAGCGTTGGAGCCGCCGCTCACGCTCGCGGTTCGCCCGCGCCACCTCCTCCCAGGCCGCTTTCTGGCGTTTCACCTCCGTCCCGAGCTCCTGGTCAATCCGGCGGATCAAGGTATCAACGCTCGTCATTGGGGTAACCCTCCTATCGTTGGTTAAGTTGTGTACGCCGTCGCGGGAGCCGCCATTAGCTCCGCAACGGCCTGGGGACCTGAGACACCTCCGGCCACTGCACTCGCTTCGGCCGACTCATTCACTTCCTCCCCGGCCGCATTACTAAGCGTAGCGGGCGCACATCCGTGGTGGTAAAATCGCCACCGCTGCGACCGTCCCTCTGGTTATGGGGTTGCGCGATGAGCGACGAACACACCACTGTCGTGGTCCAGCGCTATCTCGACGAGCTGGCCGAGGACTCCCCCGCCGAGCCGATCGTCCGGGCCTTGCTGGACCGGGCCGTCCGCCGACTGCACCTGCTCTGCGCCACGTTGCTGCACCGCAGTTATCCGCGCTTGACTCAGCCACCGTTGAACTTGCAGGTCGATGAACTGCTCGGCGCCGTGGCGGAACGGCTGCTCAAGGCCCTGCGCGAAGTCCGCCCCCAGACCGTGCG
>JBGQLF010001158.1:0-3996 GCA_041499985.1 Gemmataceae bacterium | reverse complement strand
GACGTAGTCCTCCAGATGCTCCCGCAACGGCCGCTTACGATGCTCCTCGAAGGGGTCGCCTAGGTCGGCCTTCTGGAACTCGGCCTTCTTCACCAGGGTGGCCAGCATCTGCTCGGCGGCCGTTTTGTCGGTGGACAGGGGCACGCACTGCTCAATGCCGTCGGCGTCGCGGTACTCGCCGTACCACTTCCTTGAGCGCAGGCGAATCCGCTGGCCGTCCTCGCTCAAAGGCGCTTCGACCGTCTTGCCCTTACGATCCTTGAACCGGGCGAAGCGTTTGCCCTTACGGGTGACGATTTCGGCGTCCGGCGGGAGCTTTTTGGTGTAGGGGATTTTGCGGAGATGGCCCATGTGCAGGGTTCCTTTCTGAGAAGGGCCGGCCCGCCGTTTCGCTTCTCAGGACGAAGACGACGGACCGACCAAAGGATCTGGCTATCATCATACGACGTGTAAGATCAGGTACCAGGAGAATTTGCCCGTTTTGCGGAGAGGGTCACATTGCTGGAAGCCCGGAGAAAGGAATCGACCGGCTCCTGGTCGCCAGGCCGCCTGGACGCGCTCATTTACGTTCATGTGCGGGCATTCAGCCCACCAGCGGACTTGCTGTGGTTGTCCAAGGACAGACATCTGCAGATATTCTGCGGACGCGCTGGGGGGTATGCAGATCGACTCAGCCTACCGGGCTGTTGGCGAACGGGATAGAGTCTACCAAGCGCCAGATGGCAGGACAGAACCCGGTGGGATGGGCTCTCGTTGGGGGCTGGTTGGGCCGGCCCACCTGATACCCTGTTCAGAATTCGCATCCTTGCGGTTGACAAGGTCTGTCTTTGGGGGCGAATGAGCCGGAATGTGCCTGGCGACGACAACACCGGAGACGCATGGTGCAGTCCAGCCATGCCTTTTTTTACAACGACCCGATCAGAAGCTAAGGAGCGTCCAAGTAACGGCGCTCCAACTCAGCGAGGAGGATGGGGCGTTGCTTCTTGGAGCGCGCGCGGCGCATGACCTTGCGGCGGTGCATGGCCTCCTGCTCTTGCTTGGGAGGCTTGGCATCCTTGTAACCGAGTAACTCCTCAACCTGGTATGGTTCTTCTCTGTCCTGGTGCGCGTCGAGTGCCGGCATCAGCGTCGCTCCTTCCTGTACCAGACGCACCCCGGCGTGTTTCCTGCCGTGGATGCGCCTCTCATGCCCCTTGGGTAGCCTAAACCACCGTTCCAAGTCCAGGTTGTCCCTGATCTCCTGATCCGCCTCTGGCCCAGCGAACAGCCCTGCCGTGAAGCCCACCATCACCCCCGCCATCTGGATCCGCACCGAGTCCGCGCTTTGCTTCAGCCGCCGCTTGAGCCGGTGATACCGCCTCTTTCTCTGCTGGACGCTGCCCTGGCTCGGGTCCAACGTCGCCTCGACACGCTTCACCTCTTGGACATACTCTTGGATCTGCTCTTGCTCCTGGGCAACGGCTTGCAACCCCTGGTCGATGCAGCCTTGGAGCTTGTGCAACTGCTTGGCGCTGCGCCCCCTTTTTTCGCGTCCAGGTTCCTCTGGAGCGACGCGCGTACTTCCTGCAAGGCCTCGGCCATGCGTAGGCCCGGCGGATGCAGTGGCCCGCCCTGGTCGTCGTTGAGTATCCCCCGCACCGCACCGCAATAGTCCAGCACCACCTGCCCCGCCTCATCGCTGGGTGGCTCGACCACCGCGGACGTGGCCGCCACGGTCGTCCCGCTGGCGGTCAGGGGCTCGACTGGCCCAGGCTCACTGCCCGCCGTTGCAAGGACGCGCGTTCCGGCAGCAGCCGCGCTGGCGCCCGACGCGTCGGCAGCAGCGACGCCGCTGCTCTGGGATTCGACTCCGGGCGGCTCACTGGCAGCGCCGCAGACAGGCTCGGTGACGGCCGTAGCGGCGAGCGCCGCTCCCGACTCGACCTGCTCGGCCTGAGCCTGTCGGCGGTCCTCGAGGACTTGCTTCTCGATGGCGCGCAGGCCACGGACCTGCTGGCGCATCTGCACCTTGGCGTGGCTGTCTTTCTCCAGTATCGGCTTGGCCAGGTCGCGCAGGAAGTGGTTCTGGCAGTAGCGGTGGGGCACAGCGGGGAACTCCACTGCGATGCCCTTGACGAAGGCGTCCTGCTTGTCCGACATCCACAACTCGACAGGCTTGCTCAACTGCTTGGCCCAGTCCTTGGCCTTGTGCAGCAGTCGTTGCACCTCCTCGGTGCTGCTGGACAGCAAGGCCTCGGCGAACCAGAGGCGCTTGCCGCGCAGCTCGCGGACGACGTAGAGGGTCTCATGGCCCTTCTCCGGCTGCAAGCCGTCGATGGTCAGGACCAGCTTGTCGATGCCCTGGTAGGCCTGGGCGAGCAGGTCCGCATCCTGGTGGCGAGCGGCGACGAGGCAGCGGTAGCGCTGCAAGTAGCCAGCGATGGCGTCGTCGGACAGGCGGATGCGGAAGCTGTCGCGCAGTTCGGCCTGGAGCTGGGGGATGGACCAGTGGCGGCGGAAGCGGCGGAAGCCGAGCCAGCAGAAGACGTCCCAGCCGATGAGCCAGTAGGGCAAGGTGATTTGAGCCTCGGCCAGGGGGCTGAGCGTGTGGCCATGAGCAGCACAGCCGGGATCAGGGCAGTGAGCCAGTTTGCAGACCAGTTCGAGGGGACCTTGCAGGGAGAGGATGGGATGGAAGCGATGGTCGCAGACGTGCAGGTGGCGTTGACACAGCGAGCAGGCCTCCTGCTCGACGTTCAGGACCACCTGCGTGAACCGTGTGTTCTCCGGCCAACGGTAGCGCATGGCTGCTCCTCCTGCTTTCCCTTTCTCCTCCTATCCTATATATAGCCCTTCACTGGTCTAGCTTCTGATCGGGTCGTTGTTTTTTTAGGTATGCTCAGTGTGCAATTGTACGGTGCTCGCGGCCCTGGAGCACCCCTTGTCAGCCGGTTTCCGCTTCTCCTCGACTGAGCCGTTCTAGCTTGGCTGCTTGGATGAAGTAGTCCAGCACCTGGGCAGCAGATAACTCCTCCGGCTGCATCTGCTGAAGGCGGCGCAGCGCCTTCTCTTGCAGAGCGACCGCTTCGCGGGCATGTCGCTCGGCCATCTCGCGCAAGGCCGTTTCCCGGGCAGCGCGGTGCCGGCGGTCCTGCTCAGCGTCATAGGCTTCTGCCCGGGCCCGCCAGTTCCAACTCTTATACCAGAGGCGCACCTGGCCGGATTTCCGTTTCCTGGTGCCGGTTGGGGGCCTGTCCGGTTCCTGTCCCGGCTTGCGATGATACAAGCGACTGGCAGCATCCAGGCTGCGGTGCGGGCCTAGATCGCGGAAGATCACGAAAGCCGCGAAGGCACTGGCGGACTCACCCGGCTGTTGTTCCCAGTAGAGAGGGCTGTCAGACGCCATCGGTGCTACTCCTTGACTGCAACCCAGCCAGCAAAGTTCATCCAGCGCCAGAAGCAATCGACCTGCCGGAAACCGGCCATGCGTAGCAGCTCCTCGTTCCAGTGGGCCGTCACCGGGACGAGTACCCCTTCCAGCGACAATCGCTTGCGCTCGATCTCCTCCTGGCTGTAGCCGTGGGCCGCTTTAAGCTGGTAGTAGGCATCGACCATCAAGGTGTCGAGGTCGGCCGTGGCCCCGAGGACCTTCTCGACCAGGACGAAGGCCCCACCTGCTGCGGTGTGTTTGTAAACGTCGCGGACGATTCGCTGCCGGTGTTCGATCGGTGTGAACTGCAAGGTCAGGATCGACAGCGTCACGCTGGCCCGTACCGGGGGGTAGGCCTGGCGCAAATCCAGCTCGCGGATGTCGACCAGGCCGCAGCCGATGTAGCCGGCGAAGCGTTCGCGGGCTGCCTGGAGCATCGGGGGACTCACTTCGATGCCGACGTACTGATTGAAGGCGCCGAACTTCTCCACGAAGGGGGCCAGGGCTTCGCCACGCGAACAGCCGAGATCGACGAGGGTGGTCTGGGGCTGGACGTAACGGCAGGCCAGCTCGAAGCAGGCCTGGCG
>JBGQLF010001157.1:0-4010 GCA_041499985.1 Gemmataceae bacterium | reverse complement strand
TCGAATCCAGTCGCCCCGACATTGCAAGCCTCGCTGTGACAATAAGTTGCAGCGAGGCTTTTTTATGGAATCGTCGGCCTGCCTGGCGGAGGGCAGGGAATCGGGCAGGGAATGCTTTCCAGAACGCTCGGTGCGTATAATGGAACAGCCCGCGGCTGTTGCCTCAGCCGGGGCCGCAAGTGAACCTTCTGGCTCACCCTCTGTTTCCGCAACAGAGTCAGGAGGTTCAGCCATGCGTATTCCCACCAAGCCCTGGTACCGTGCATCGAAAGACGCTTGGTACGTCGAGGTCAACGGCCGGCCGGTCCGGCCGGCCAAAGGCCGTGACAACGAGAAGGAAGCCCGCGAGGCGTTCTACAAGCTGATGGCTAACGGATCGGGCAAGCTGCCCGACGCCGACACGCTTCGCGTCACCACCGTCTGCGACCTGTTTCTCGACCATTCGCAAAAGCACCACGTCCCGGACACCTACCACTGGTATCGCGACTATCTGCAGGATTTCTGCGACCTGTACGGCACGCTACTGGTGCCGGACCTGAAACCTCTGCACGTCAGCCGCTGGCTCGACGCCCACCCCGGCTGGAAGGGCGCCCGTCGCTGTGCGGTGATCGCCATCAAGCGGGCCTTCAATTGGGCCGAGAGCGAAGGGCTGCTCGCTGCCAACCCGCTCCGCAAGGTCAAGAAGCCGCCACAGACCTACCGCGAGTGCGTCTTGACCCACGAGGAGCGGCAAGAAGTGATGGCCGCCATCCGCGACCAGGCGTTCCGCGATTTCGTGTTTGCCATGCAACAGACCGGCTGCCGGCCGAGCGAGGTCGCTCGCGTGACCGCCGCCCACGTCAATTTGGAGCTGGGCGTGTGGGTATTCGCCGATCACAAGACCCTCAAGAAGACCGGCAAGCCGCGGATTGTGTATCTCACCCCGACGATGGTGGAACTCACCAAGCGTCTGATGGCCGTGCATCCCGACGGCCCGCTGTTCCGCGGCCCCCGCGGAGGAAAGCCGTTCACTCGAAACGGCATCCGTTGCCGCTTCAAGCGCCTGCGGCAGAAACTGCCCCACCTGAAGGGCCTGATCGCCTACGCCTACCGCCACAGCTTCGCCACGGACGCCTTGGTAAACGGTGTGGGCATCGCTCAGGTCGCCGAACTGCTGGGGCACACCAGCACCGACATGGTGATGCGGCATTACTCGCACATCGCGGGGAAGATCGACCACATGCGGGATGCGGCGATGAAAGCCGCAAGCGGAGAGTACCGTGCTTGAGGTCGAGGGGAGATCGCCTACCCTTGACCCGAATCCAGCGCCAACGGCGCAAAGTTGAGCGACGCGCACAGCGTCCAATGAAATAGCCCCCGACCGTTGCCCCGGCCGGGGGCTGGGAGTGAACCTGCTGGCTCACCCTCTGTTTTCAGTGATAAAGTCTGGCGTTCTTGAAGAGTGCTCTCCCCGCCGGTGGAGAGCTCGGCCGCATGCGGAATGCAAAGCGGAAAACTGCTAGCGGAGGGTGATGTGCTTGAGTTCGAGGACAGGGGAATTACCCGCCCCGCTTTCGACCTTGCGACTTTGCAGGAAAGCCTCCAGTACGGCTTCTTCGATCAGGATTTTTCCTCGCTTGCCTTTACCGCCCATGCGGTAATGCGGCAGCATATGCTGCTCACACCAGCTGTAGACGAGACTGGGCGAGATCCGGAGCCTTGCCGCCACTTGCTTGACTGTCAACATTGCCGCACCTTGCCTCTCGATCTCCCCCCATCATTGCTCTTCTCAGCCACCACAAGCGATTACGCGGGTCTTTGAGTAGGAAGAAGTCCATTCCTTCGGTAGCGTTCCAGCTCGGCATGGGAGAGCACCCATTGGGGATGCGCTCCTCTGCCGCTCTGGCGTTTCTCCGCATGTAGCCTGCCGAGGCGGCAATACTCACGGATAGTGAACTCCGCCTTGCCGACCAATTGAGCGAATTCCCGCGTGGTGTACCACTCGCGCAGCTGCTGCCTCTCGACCAAGACGACCAGCAAGTTTTCAATGCGGTCCAGCCGTTCTGCCAGCGTCATGGCGACACCTCACCGTTCGATGCCCTGGTCCTTCGTCTTGCGGTTGCTCGCTGCCCCGCCCGCCTTTGCCCGCTCGTCCAGCTCCCGTTGGTAGGCACTTTTCCCGGCTCGCGCTCCCCGATCGCTGCCGAGCACGGCATCCCAGGACGTATGGAAGGCGACTTCTTTATGCGGATTGCTCGGAGCAGCCTGCGCCAACGCCGTCAGCTTCTTGCCGTCGCCCAGCGCGTCGTCGAGCTGTTGAGGGGTGATCTCCCCATGGCGCAGCGGGTAATACAGCGCCTCCAGGTGCTTCTGGCTGTCGATGCCGAAGTCTACGACAGCAGCCTGGTGAGGCCAGACATCGAGCAGAACCGCGTGGACGAGATTGCGCGTCACCGGCCGCACCTTAGCCAATCGCCCGTTGAACTCCTGCCGGCCCTCGCTTGTGAGCATCTCGCCTGGCTGCCGCTTGAAGAGGTCGGCCGCCGCCTGGGCAGCTTCGGCCCGCCGGTCAAGTTC
Source organism: Gemmataceae bacterium (assembly GCA_041499985.1). GTDB lineage: Bacteria > Planctomycetota > Planctomycetia > Gemmatales > Gemmataceae > JBGQLF01. Next base: position 1,454 of record JBGQLF010001157.1, on the reverse strand, counting down.
CCGTTCCCAGCTCTGCTGGCCGGCCTGCGCTTCCCACTCCTTGAGCCCCATTGAATTGCCCGCGCTCTTCCATTCGGCGAGCACCCCGTACAGCCGGTCGTCAGAAGCCTTCGCCGCCATCGTCTGGAAGTCAGCCCAAAACCCCTTCTCCAGCTCCTTGACGTAGCTTTGCCTGAGTTCCCGCGGCGTATACCCCGACCGTTCGATGTCCTCCGGGCGCTCGCTTTTCCACCATTGCATAAAGCCCACCGTGGCCACCGCCTCGAACGTTTCCCGGACGAGAGCAGCCCGCTGCTCCGGGGACAAATAGTTGGGTCCCTCGCGAACCATGATTGCCCTTCCTTCCGTCTATTCCCGAGAGCGTGCCCGTCGCCCTCGCACCGACGCCCAGTCGTTTCGATCTTTCTTTCCCGGGATCTGCGGCATCGCCGCCGTTACCCGCCGTCCTTTCGCATCAGCGGCATCAGGATGTGCGAAAGGTCTCTGCGCCTTTCTGAGCATGTCCAGGAGCTTCGACATCGCTGCCTATCGGGTGTTGCTCTTTGGCGCTGAGCTATCAAGGTTCGCAAAGATTACGATCGCGCTCGGAAACGGTGCACTATTCGTGGCCTCGCCAAACTTCAGCCGTCCTCGCACCAGCTTGACCAGCCCCTTGGTGCAGTAATCCTGCCACCAGGATGTATCGGTGCGGGCCGGGAGCAGGCACACGACCGGCGTGCCTTTGAGGCTTTCCTCGTAGGCTTTCTTGACCCACCTGCCGATGTTCCGGCCATAAGGCGGGTTCATGAACACCGCGCCTTCTGTGTTCCACGATTGCGAGAGACCGTCGGTGGTAAGATCAAAAAACCTGGCGCACTTTCGGTTGTCCATGCTGGCGCAAGGATCGAGGGTAAAAGTTGAAGAGTCTCTTCAGTCGCTCGAAATACTCCTCGGGCGTCGGCCAATCGTCCGCCGCGCTCGAAAAGTGAACCGACATGAGTGATCTGTTCGTGTCCACGACTTACGCCCCGTTCATCGAAGCCGCGAATGGAACGCGGAGCGCACGCCGCGTCCGGATTGACGGCCCTGTTCATCAGCTCCATGCAGCCTTACGGCCGTCTGCCCCGCGCCAGGCAGCGAAGGAAAATGCCTGCTGGCCCGTGGTCGGTTGCAGATCCTGACACAGCTTTGCACCTCAGACCGAGTCTGACCCGATCACTAATGTTCGATCCCCAGTTCACGTTCCTGCCCATGTCCATGCACGCTCCCCCTGGAAGCATAGGCATCGAGCATGGCCTGATAGCCGCCGACCAAGCCCCGGTCCTGGCTGATCTCGGCTTGCGTGTTATTGAGCGGAGCGCCCGGCTCGCCGATCCCCTCACGCTGACCGAAGAAGGACTCGTGAATGCTGTTCCGCACATCCTTGATGGCCTCCCGCCCCATCGCCCGCAACTCCGCCCCCAGGGCCGGTTGCT
>JBGQLF010001156.1:0-4012 GCA_041499985.1 Gemmataceae bacterium | reverse complement strand
CTGCCAGCGCGGCCGCGACCGCCGCCGAACTGTGGAGGAAATCCCGCCGAGTGATGGAATGCATGAACGAACCTCCTGCCCAGTGTGGAGAGTAGCGGTGCGAGCGAATAGTACCAGGTTGACCTAAGCCCGACGCGCCAGCGAGGCATGTTTCCTCGCTGGCGCGTCGGGCTTATGCCAAACCATTCCGCGCCGAGTATAGTGCAGGACTCGCGTCCGGGTCAATCAGGTAGTTGCCTTTTTGAAACATTTTCAGGTGGCCAAGGGTGGCACGCCCTGAGTCTTCGAAGGGCGTGCGGCGACAAACACGGCCACGCCCTTCGAAGACTCAGGGCGTGCCACCCAGCTACAATCTGCAATCTCAAATCTGCAATCCGCCGACATACGGCAGCACGTACGGCCCCTTGGGAATCACCGCCACGCGCGCTTCCGGGCCATACTCCGCCAGGCAGTCAGCGACGGCCTGCTCCACTGTCGGCGCCGGCTCAACGTGGCAGCGCCGTAGAGTCTCGGGTGGCAGCCCCCCGCTGACGACCTTCACGCGGCAGCGTTCCACAACCTTGGCCAATTCCTCGAGCTGCCATTGGTCCATCACGAAGTAATCTTTGCCCAGGATGCGTTGCTTGAAGGCGCCCAGATCGGGGTTGTCGGCGAGCAAGTGCTGGAACTCCGGGCTACCCAGGCCTTCGGTCAAGCTCGCGGCCAGGATGATCGTGCCGCCCCGCTTGACGATCGGCAGTGCCCCGGTCAATCCCTTCACCGCCTGATACCAGGTGGTATCGAGCGGATAGCCAGCGCAGCTCGTGACCACGACATCGAGCGGCTCTGGCACCGGCACACGGACGACGCCCTCGACGAAGCGCACCCCATCTTCCCAGGCCCCGATCATGTCGCCGGCTCCGATCCAGGTAGGGCGGCGCTGGCCGTCGAGGCTGACGTTGACGATGAAGTCGCACCCGGCCATCTGGGCGATGCGGGTATTCTCCTCGTGGACAGGATTGCCCACGACGATGCCGCAGTCGGCGCGGGGATGTTCCAGAAAGCGGGGGCCATGCCAGACTTTGACGGTCTCCAGAGCGGCAATCCCCGGACAGATTACCTTACGGCCGCCGCTGTACCCTGCCATGAGGTGCGGTTCGATCAGGCCGGTGGTGATCTTCAGATCCGCGCGCACATAGCGGCGATCGAGGTACACCGGCACACCGTTGGCTGTTTCACCGAGGTAGTCGTGCTCCGCGAGGACCTTGCCGTGATGATTCTCCACGCGGTAGTTGGCGACGATGTCGGGCCCGAGCAGCTCTCGCAGCTCGGCGCCCTCGTTGGGCCGATGCAGGCCCGTTGCGATCAGGATGAGGATGTCGCGCCGGGCCAACCCTTGCTCTTCGAGGATCCGCAGCAGAGGCGGCAGCAGGAGGCGGTTGGGCACGGGTCGGGTGATGTCGCAAACGAGGATACAGGCGTTGCGCCGGCCGCGGGCCAGTTCAGCGAGCGGCCGGGTGCCGATCGGCTGTGACAGGGCGTGGGCGAGAGCGGCTTCCGGATCCGACAAGGGAGGTGCCGGCCGAATGGCCAACGGGCCGACGACACGAGCGTCGGGCAGCTCTACATCCAAACCAGTCCGGCCATAGTCGAGAGTGATACGCATAATGCTGTGTGGAAAAGACCAGGTGTTTCTGGGGCACGAGCCAACGACGGCGCGGACGCGCCCCGGAGCTATTGTGGTCATTTTGGCAAGGGATTTCCAGCGGGCAAGACGGATTCGGCGGACACGGGGCGTATTCTAAAACCCGTGCCGTTATGGACAAAGGGAACCCGGCTTCCTGTCCAGGCCGGGTTTCCCACCCAGGCCGGGGGCGAGATGACCACAGCCCGTCTAGCAGTCTTGCGTATAATACCGAGCTGCGAGGGAAAGGCGAGCATGGGCTCGCACCCTTAGGCGGGGTCCGATTTCGTGTAGGCTCACACGAGGCTTTGCGGAGAGTCCAAGAAATGGCCAAGAAGAAGAAGGTCCGCGTGGAGCTACGCAAAAACCGCTCCAAGCCGCCGCGCCCGCAGCATTGGACGCGCAGCTTTCACGAACATGGCTACACGGAAGAAGCCACACCGATCGGCGAGCGTGTCCGGGCCAAGGGCGACCTGTCGCGTCGGCGGACCATTATTCAAGACGCGACCGCCACCAAAGCCGGCACCAACGATCCGGCGGAAATGCCCGCGATCGATAGCAACGTCTGCCTCCAAGGTCGCGTTTTGAGCATGCACGGACTCCAGAGTGTGGTCGAAACGGAGGAGGGCCAGCAATATCGTTGCGCTATTCGGAGGGTGTTGCGAACACTGGCCACGGAGGAACGCAACATCCTCACTGTCGGCGATCGGATCTGGTTTCGCCCTGAGTCGGCTGGGGAAGGGGTGATCGAGCGGGTCGAGCCGCGGCACGGCCTGCTCCAACGTGCTTCCCGTGGGCGCGAGCAGGTCATTGTCGCCAACGTGGATCAGCTCGTGATCGTCATGTCCCTGGTTGAACCGGACTTGAAGCCGCACTTGATTGATCGCTATCTCGTCACCGCCGAGCAAGGTGGCATCGCGCCGATCCTCTGTCTGAACAAGGTGGATCTGGTCGATCCCGCCCCGTATCAGTCGTTGATCGGCCTCTATAGCCAGCTCAGCATTCCCACGCTTCTGACGAGCGCCACTACCGGTGCCGGTATCGAGCGCCTGCGGCACTGCCTGCGCGGCCGGCAAACGGTTTTCTCCGGCCAGAGCGGCGTCGGCAAGTCCTCGCTGCTGAACGCCATCCAGCCCGGCTTGGGATTGCGGGTGCGCGAAGTGAGCGAAGTCAACCAGAAAGGCCGGCACACGACCACGACGGCCCAGTTGTTGCGTCTGGATTTCGGCGGCTGGGTGGTCGATACACCGGGGATCCGGCAGTTCCAACTCTGGGACATCCTGGCGGAGGAGTTGGAGGGGTTCTTTCCCGAGTTTCGGCCCCTTGTGCCACAGTGTGCTTATCCCGATTGCACACACACGCATGAGGATCGGTGCGCCATCAAAGCGGCGGTCCAGCGCCGGCAGATCAGCGCGCAGCGGTATCTGAGTTATCTCGGGATGTTCGAAGGAAGATCGGAGGAGTGAGTGGCGCCGCGCGGCTGGGTGGCACGCCCTGAGTCTTCGAAGGGCGTGATCGGCCAGTTCCCCACGCCCTTCGAAGACTCAGGGCGTGCCACCCAGTTGCGTGCGACCATTCCAGCTTCTGAAAGTCAGTACGCCTTGGCAAACACCACGCGTCCCGGCGACGGCTGCCCCGTGACCATGCACTTGCCCGGCTCCTTCGGCCGATTAAACGGAATGCACCGAATGGTGGCCTTGGTCTCGGCCGCGATGCGGTCCTCGGTCTGGCGGGTGCCGTCCCAGTGGGCCCACAGGAAGCCGCCCAGCTCTTCGATCTTCTTCTTGAACTCGTCGTAGGAGTTCACCTCGCAGCTATTGGCATCGCGGAACTTGCGGGCTCGCTCCAGCAGCGCCGTCTGCATGGTCCGTAGTAGCTCGTCAATGCGAGCCGGAGCCGCACTGAGCGGCACGCCCATCTCCTTGCTCTCCTTGCCCGGCAGGTCGCGCCGCGCCAGCACGCAGGCGTTCTTCTCCAAATCCTTGGGTCCAAGCTCGACGCGCACCGGCACACCCTTCAGCTCCCATTCGTGAAACTTGTAGCCGGGTTGGTAATGATCGCGGTCATCGAGCTTGACCACGACCGGCTCATAGTTGAGCCACTCGCCCAGTGGCAGCTGGCGAATCGCGGCGGCCAAGTGCTGGGCGGCGGCCGTCACCGCCTGGCGTTCCTCGGGCTTCCTGAAAATCGGCACAATGACGACATGGATCGGCGCCAACCGCGGCGGCAGCACCAACCCGTGGTCGTCGCTGTGTGTCATGATCAGGCCACCGATCAGGCGCGTGGAGACGCCCCAACTCGTGGCCCAGGCGTATTCGAGCTGGCCGGCCTGGTTCTGAAACTTCACAT
>JBGQLF010001155.1:0-4014 GCA_041499985.1 Gemmataceae bacterium | reverse complement strand
TCAGCGGGAGGTGAAGCTCCGATGAGGTTTGCTCTACAGGCTCTCCGGCGGCGGTTTGACGAGGCTGCGGACCGGCACGGGTATTGCCCGGTCCGGTGGCGTCGCAAGGGCGAGCTACTGATCCTGGACCCGATCCAGGCTAGCGAGGCCGCGCTGACAGAACTGGATACCCTGATCGAGGTGGCGGCCCGGCTCGGCGAAGGGATACCCCGCTACCCGAGCCGGTCGGAGTGGGTCCGCTGGCTCTTGGAGTTCGTCCAGCCGAGGATGGATGAGAACGCGGAAGGGGAAGCCCTCCCCGACAACATCTTCCGCCTGAGCGCCCTCGCCCTGGACCTGCACTTAGCCCGGCTCCTGGAAGCGGCCGAGCCGCCTGCCGCTCGCCCGGCAGACTCAGACCTTGCCAAGGTGCTGGAGATGTGACCGAACCTGCCCACGTCAGCGCGGGAGGCGATGCTGACGGTTGTGCAAAGGCACGCGTAACAGTCAGACGGAAGCCGTAGCTGGGAGTTGGGATGGCCCGGGTCGTGGGCTACAAGCTGGAACACAACTTGGATGGTTTGGTAATGTCCCTCTGCCTAGTCGGAGGCCCGCACGGACGATAGCCTGCACGGAGCGACAGAGCATGCGTCATCCGTTGCCAGGCGACCTGAGGTCCCTGATACCAAGCGCGGAAGAACCAGCCACTTGCTTTTTCCGTTCTGAGCCGTACAATAGAAGTGATAGTCGAAGATTAGCTAATTTTCGGCTCCGATAAATGTTTATTTTGAAGTCGTCGGATGACTTGATTAAGGGCAACCCGGCCGTGCGGGGGGGCTCGTTGTTGTTTAAGCCGACGTGGTGGAACACCCCAGGGTGTTCCACCACGTCGGCTTTTTTTTCGCTTGCGCTGGCGCGACTCGGTCGCAACCCCCAGGGATGAACCCGATGGACCAGTCCAATTCGACCATGGCACAACAGATCGGCCAAGCGGCCAGCGCTTTCGAGCAGCAGCGCACGGGCCACGGGCCCAAGGCGGTGACCGTGGTTCTGAGCGACGACACGTTGGTGATTACGCTGCGCGGGGCCTTGTCGCCGGCCGAAAAGGCCCTGGCCAAGAGTCCGGCCGGTGCCGCTCAGATGCAGGAGTTTCACCGCCAGCTATTCGCCAGCGCCGCCGACTCACTGCGGCAGGAAATCCAAAGGATCACCGGAGTGGAGGTGCGCGAAGCGCGCGCGGAAGTCGAGACGGTTACCGGCGCCGTCATGCAGCTGTTCGCGACCGGCACCGTGGTGCAGGTGTTCCTGCTCGCCCGCAGTGTACCCGCGGACACTTGGAGCGGGAGTGGATCGGGCGATCGGTCATGAAAACGGAGGTTCTACCGCGTTGGTCTTGTCGAGGCAAAGCCAGGAACCCTTGGGGCATCGGGTGAGCCTTGCTCTCTTTCTGGCAACGCCTGGCACGGCTGGATCAGGGCGCTTATCGGAGCCGTGCTCGTTCTCTGGGGCTATAGCACCCTTTACCCCAGGAAGTCGTGGCAGTAACTCCACAGTTCGGCGCTGGAGGATTTAAGGAGGAATGCGATGCTAAACTCTTTTGAGAAGCTGTTCCTGTTCTTACGAGCGCGATGGCGCTGGGGCCACGGGCGCTGCCCCCGATGCAATCGCAATCTCTACGCCGCGTTTCCTACCTACATGGCCGACTATCCCAACTGCCCTGTTTGTAAGGACGAAACCGAAACCGACCTGCGTGTGTGGCACAAACACAGAACCTTGGCTATTGCTCAGAGGCCCGACGTTGTCGGAGTGAAAGAGTAATTACGGACAGGGGAGAAAGTAATGTCCGATCGATCAAAAGCCGTCGCCTTTGATGTGGACGCCACCAGCTTGCTCAGCCTTCGGGAGAGCTTCCCGGGATGGGAGTCGGGTGGTGATGGTGAAAGACGAACCTGCTCGGTTGGGCGACGAACCGGTGGCCGGCGCCACTGTGTTAGACGGGTGCTGCTGGAACTTGCTCAAGGGAATTCATCATGTCCATCACGTGCGACGTTCTCGTGCCCTGGCACGCGACGCCGGAACAGCTCAGCGCCCTGGGGAGCGCTTTGTGGCGCTGGTGCAACCGCGCGGCGGGGGACACCGGCATCTACCAATACCTCAACAGCCAGGCACTAACCGAGCTCATCGCTGGCAAGCTTCCAGCGTCTAGCCAACTGCCAGGCCAAGTCGACCAACGGGGCGTCCATTTCCGGGTCCGGGACGAGACATCTCAGGATCGCCGGACGACCATTGACAGCCTGCGGCGCGAGATCGCGGCCGAGTGGGTTGAGGATGTCCTTGTCGATGACAAAAGTTGGAACGTGCTAGCCTGAGGGCCTGGCTTCCGTGTGGGCTCGGGTTCCCGGGCCGAAGCCGTGGCCACCACCTTTGCTGGGACTCAAGGAGAACGTGCAATGACAGACCTGAAAGCGCTTGAGCTGCTCGACTGGTTCGCCGGGCAGGCACTCGGTGGAATCCTGTCGAATGCGCACTATCCCCCACAGGGCTCCGGAGAGCCCTTCGACCAATTTGCGGCCCGGGTAACGGACAGTGCTTATCGGATTGCCGAGGCCATGATCAAGCAGGGGCAAAGACTGAAGAAAGAAGCATCCGCCACGTGGTAGGGACACACACGGGATGAGCTGCTCTGAGTTGGAGCGCTGTTTGTTCTTCACGTCCTTCCTTCGTGGTCTCTCACACCGGATTCCCCCAAGTGGGGGCTGGCCTTTTGTTGCGGAGATTCCTTCATGAGTAAGCAGTTATCCGTCGGCAATCTGGGCAGCGGGGCGACTGGCAACGCCCGGTTGAAGCTATTGGAGTCGCCGGACACGCTAGAAGCCACCCGAGTCCTCAAGGGCTGGGATCCCTTGCAGTCCCGTGACGCCCGACCCCAGTCCGAAGGCACTATCCCAATGTTGCCAGGGGAGATGCGCCAACCTGTAAACCGGGACGTAACGCCGGACCTGTGCAGCCATTGCCCAGTTTGTGGTAAGCCGTACCAAGCCGGCGAGCCCGTCTTGGCGCTGGCCTGCCTGTCCTTTGCGCCAAGTGCTGTGCCGTGCTCGCCTGCAACCGCCAACGGCGACCCAAGCAGCAAGATTATCCTGGGACACCACGAGTGCGTGCTGCCCCGACTCCTGACCTTGTTAGCCGGCTTTCAACCTGAACTCCGCTTCGTAAGAGCCTCCAATGACTTTTCCGCCGGGGAGTCTGTATTCTCGGAGCGCCGTCATGACGACCCATGAGAGTCCCGGGTTCTTGCGTCGTCTCTGCACGGTATTCGGTGCTTCGCTCAAGCGTGGAGTTCTGGGTCAATCAGCCCATGACTACGGGAAGCACTTCACCGGCAGCGACGAGTATTGGGACAGCGTCATCGCGGCCCAGCTGGGTTGGCCCCAGAAAAGCATTGGGGACATTGCCCGCCGTCCTCCGGAGCCAGAAGGCGAGCCTGTTCACGGATGGACCAAGCGTCAATTAGACGACTACCTGGCACGCAACCCGGGCTACAGGTCGACCTACGAAGCTGAGTTACAAAAGCGTTCTTACACAGCGACTCCCGAAGCAAACGGATCGCTGTTTGACTGGTTTGGTTTCTGGAGAATGAACCATGACAAAGCCGCCAGCCGCCCTGGCCCAAATGCTACCAAGCATGCTCCGCAATCGCATACCGATTCCTTGTGCCATTTGTGATCGCTATATCAGCCGCTTTGCTGGCCTTCCGGTGATCTTGGATGACGAAGAACAGATTATCGCTTTCGCTCATCCGGGTTGTTGCGTTCATGAGGAATGAACCTGTTCGGCATCCTTGGCGCCATCACGACGGTCTTCTTGACCCCAACCAGAAAGCAGGCAACCATGCCAAGGCCAATCCTGAATCGACACCAATTGCCCGAGCAGGCCGGGCAACCCGCGCCCACTGCGTCGAATATCGAGATCCTGTTGGTGCCGTCCCCGCGCGATCTCCCTGGCCGGCGTTCAGAACTTTCAGACCATGGTGGC
>JBGQLF010001154.1:0-4017 GCA_041499985.1 Gemmataceae bacterium | reverse complement strand
CTTGCGTTGCTGGTTTTAAAGATTCCATTCCGATTGCCTTTGGCGTAGAAATACCGTCGGAAGATTTATTGGCTAGATTTGTTCGGATGCCGCTGCTTGGTCCACTGCCATAGCATCTGCCAGTAGCGGTGGGCCACATACCCATAGGTGGCTTTGGCCGCACAGTGCCGGTAGTAGTTGGCCCAGCCTCGGATGATCGGATTAAGTTGCTTGATGATCTGCTCGGTTGGGGTCTGCTGATGGCTATCCAGCAGGGCTTTCACCGAGCGCAGATGCCGTTGCACTTTTTCCTTCTGAGGTCGGGTCAACAGGGTGTATCCATACTGCTGCACGGTGAAGCCTAGGAAGTTGAACCTGTTCTCGCGGTGAACGATCCAAGTCTTCGCTTCGCTCAACGTCAGCCCGCATTCCGCCAGGAACTGTTGCAGACGTGGGATAACGTAGTCCACCAGCGTTTCACACGAGGGGGCGATCACCACACAGTCGTCCGCGTATCGACAGACGCTGACGCCCTTGTTTGGTCCTTTCCGTTTGGCGGGCGGGATGTGTTGTCCATCCGCCGTTTCACTGCCAAACAGCCGTTCCATCCCATCCAGCGCAATGTTCGCCAACAAGGGGCTGATGACCCCACCCTGCGGGGTACCTTCCACCGTCGCGTGGTAGTGGCCAAGTTCGACCACTCCGGCTTTCAACCAGCGCTGGACGGTCACATCAAAGACTGGAATGCGGGCCAAGAGAGGCTCATGGCCGATGTGCTCGAAGCAGCCGGAGATGTCCGCATCGAGGATCCACGCACTGCTCCTTTCCTGGTTCAGTGTGGTGTGTATTTGCTCGATGGCATCCTGGCAGCTTCGTCCCGGTCGGAAGCCATAGGAGTTAGCCTCAAACCGAGCCTCCCATTCGGGTTCCAGAGCCGCTTTCACGATAGCCTGCATAACCCGGTCTTTGACGGTAGGCACACCCACAGCACACTACCCATCTTTCCCTCCCACCTTCGGGATTCGTAACCATCACCCGCCCCAATCACCCGTTTTATGGTCAACGGGTGAAGGTGATCCGCCTGCGGCGCGGCCCCGATCCTGACCTGATCGTCCAACTGGAAGACGGCACGCATGCGGCCATCGCGATGAGCGGGACCGACTATGCCGCCGGCCCCGAACCAACCCCCGCCGAGGTGGTCCCACCCCACCTACTCGCACTCGACGGCTTGGCCCAAGCTGCTCGCTTCATCCAGCACCTGCGCCAGGATGGCCGTTTTTCGGAGGCTGACCGATGAGGCTCACTGGACCTTCCTCTCCAACGACTCGGCTTAGGATGGGGCCGGCGTTCGCCCAGCCGTCTGTCCCGGGGGAGGTCCCGCATGGCCACATTCCAGTCGCCCGTCGCTCCATCCGTCACGCCCGCGCAAGTCTGGGTCACCCTATCCACCGATCTTCAGTCCCATGCCATTCGGCTCCTGGCTCAACTGGCCTGTACCTATGCCACCACCCAGCCCGCGTCGCCCAGCCCGGAGGTGCCACATGTCCTCGCTCCTGTCGCAAACCAAGATCCGCCTGGAACATCTTGAACGGCAAGCCTTCATCTATGTGCGCCAATCCACCTTGATGCAAGTGCGGGAGAACACCGCCAGCACGGCGCGCCAATATGATCTCGCCCAACGGGCCCGCGATTTGGGTTGGGCCCCTGAGCACATTACTGTGATCGACCAGGATCAAGGCCACTCCGGAGCGTCCACGGCTGGCCGAGATGGCTTTCAGGCGCTCCTGATCGAAGTCGGTCTCGGGCATGCCAGCGCGGTGCTGAGCCTGGAAGTCTCACGCCTGGCGCGATCGTGTAGCGACTGGTATCGCTTGCTCGAGATCTGTGCGCTGACCGAAACACTCGTCATTGATGAAGAAGGCATTTACGATCCCGGTCAATATAACGATCGCCTGCTCTTAGGCTTTAAGGGCACGATGAGTGAAGCCGAGCTTCATTGGCTGCGCAGCCGCCTGCTGGGCGGCAAGCTCGAGAAGGCCCAACAGGGTCAACTCCGGATGCGCCTGCCGCTGGGCCTGGTCTACGATCCCGCTCACCACGTGGTGCTCGACCCCGATGAGGAAGTGCAGCACGCCGTCCGCCTGGTGTTTGACTTGTTTGAGCAAACCGGCACGGCGCTGGCCGTCGTCAAGCAGTTTCAGGAGCAGCACCTGCGCTTTCCAAATCGCTTCTGGGGAGGCCGCCAGGACGGCCAAGTCGTTTGGGAACACCTGCGCCATGGACGCGTGTTGAGCCTGCTGCATAATCCGGCCTATGCTGGGGTATATGTTTACGGTCGGACGCAAACCCGTACCCGCACCCTGCCGGGCGAGGCCCCGCGGCTCAAAGGCCGCACCCGCCGAATCCAGCCGGAAAACTGGCCCATTGTCTTGCACGATGTCCATCCCGGTTACATCTCCTGGGAGCAGTTCTTGTGCAATCAAACCCGCCTCGACGACAATCGCACCGTCCGGAACGATGACCGCCGTGGGGCGGCGCGCGAAGGCGCGGCCCTGCTCCAAGGGATTGTCCTGTGCGGTCAGTGTGGACGCCGGATGAGTGTCCGCTACGCCGCCGACCAGCACAGTTATATGTACCAGTGCATCCAGATCCACGCACATTTGGCTGGCCCGACCTGTCAATTCATGCGCGGTGACAGCGTAGATGCCGCCGTCACCCAGGCGTTTCTCGAAGCGATGCAGCCCGCCCACTTAGAAGTCTCCTTGGCCACATTGGCCCAACTGGAAGCTCAAGCCCGGCAACTCGACCGGCAATGGGAACTGCGTTTGGAACGGGTCCACTACGAGGCCGATCTGGCGCGCCGGCATTTCTTGGCCGTCGAACCTGAGAACCGCCTGGTGGCCCGCAGCCTTGAGCACGAATGGAACGACAAACTGGCGGATTGTGAACGCCTGGAAAAGGAATTTGCCGCTCGCCCCAGTTTGGCTGCCCGGATGCTCGCCCCAGGCGAGCGGGAACGCATTTTGGCGTTGGCGCACGATGTGCCGGCGGTCTGGCAGGCCCCGACCACCACTCACGCCGCACGCAAACAGTTACTGCGCTTCCTGATCAAGGAGGTCACCCTCACCAAACGCGAGACCACCATCCAGATCGCCATTCGTTGGCAGACCGAAGCCAGCACGCCGTTGGATATTCCTCGTCCACCCCGTTCGTGCGATATCCGCCGGACGCAGGTGGCGGTCATCGACCGTATTCGCAGTCTAGCGGCCAACCACACCGATCGCCAGATAGCCGATCAACTCAATGCCGAAGGACTGACCCCAGGCTTGGGCGGCTCGTTCACCCCGAGCAAGATGCAGTGGATCCGTTACGCCTATGAGCTTCCCCAGCTGTGTCCTGAGGCCCCTGGCGCAATCTCCGACGGGCAGCGTGGAGACGGACGCTATTCCGTCCAGGCCACTGCCAAGCTCTTGAACGTCAACATCTCCACCGTCGTCCATTGGTGCAAGTCCGGGAAATTGAATGGCCTCCAGACCAATCTGCACGGGCCCTGGTGGATTAGTCTGACTGCCGAGCGTATCGCTGAATTACGCAAGCCAGTGCAACAACGGTGGAAAAAGCATGCACGATTCGACACGAACAGGAGTATGATCGACTCGGATAGCGAACCCATTAGCCGTCCGTCAGAAGATGATGACCACCGCTCCCCCTTACGCGTCAAGCCAGAATTCCCAAGCCCCTTGTATTGAGGTGCAGTATGAACCAGGTATCGGGATACTTAGTGGGTGTTGTCGTCCGTCCGCTTTAAAAATGAACACGCGTCGGACTAGCTTAAAATAATAGTCCTTGAGCGTGAGGCGCTCTTGGCTGAGGGCCAGGCGGGTTTCGGGCGTGTCGTACACCCGCCCATCCACGCCGGGCGTATGCTTGCCCTGGTTATCCTGTGTGACTCGCCGGATAGCCAGGAGCTTGTTGGACATGGCACGCGCCAGGAGTTTCTGAAGGCTGCGAACCGTCTTCCAGTCCCGGCGCTCAGTG
>JBGQLF010001153.1:0-4020 GCA_041499985.1 Gemmataceae bacterium | reverse complement strand
GCTGCTCACCGAAGAGGCGGAGGGCCAGCGACCACCAGTAGGGCAACAGCGGCGGTGCCAGTACCTGATTGGCCGGCTGCGGATAGTGGTACCAGAACACCTCAAAACCATACGGATCCAATGGGTGACGGGCAGCTTGAGCGGCGTAGTAGAAATAGGCTGTATCATCAATGTGGAGCGGTTTCATCGCATTCAGCACGGTGAGAACGACGGCCAGCCCCCACACGAAGGGCTGTCTCATGCGGGACCGAGATCCTCGACGAAGGCCAACCGTGGTCGACGAAGTCGGCCAGCTCACCCTGCGCTTTTCCATGCGTCGGCGGTTCCTGTTGCGAGCACCGTCCTTCTTGGGAACGCACACAAAGCTTACCGCTCGCCAAGGTTTTACTCCACCCGGTTCGCCTTGTTCCTGCTGCTAATCGCTTGGTGAGTTCGGTGCCTCCGCTTGAGCATGCAGGTTCTCATGGGTGGATCGCGTTGGCTGGCCTCCGTGGGGCAAAACCGCACGGTGCCCCACAATACCTCAGGCATGGGTCGCTGGCACGCGAGTTGCAATCTATGTTCTTGTGACGTGAATGGAACAGTTCCGTGACGCAAGCAACCATGCTTGTTGTCGTCTATGGTTCCATGGGGGCATTACTCATTCTGGGGCTGCCCGGGGGGCGGCCGGAAAGGAGCAAGGTCATGGCTGGAAATACAGGTATGCCAGGCAACATCAAGGACAAAGCCGAGAACACCGGAGCCAACCTCGGAGCGGCCGCCGGCCGCATGGTGGGCGAAGGGTTGGCCCAGGGTCAACAGGCCGCCTCGGGTGTCGGCCAAAAGGCCCAGGATCTTTCTCACAAGGCTCAGGAAACCGCTTCCCAGTTCGGCCAGAAGGCCCAGGAGGCCGCCTCCAGCGCCGCTCACAAAGCTCAGGAAGCCGCCTCAGCCGTCGCGGGCAGAGCCGAAGACACCCTGGCGTCGGTAGGGGACCGGATGAGTTCCTGGGGCGGCACCATTCGCGAAAAAGCACCCCACGAGGGGATGATCGGTTCGGCGGCATCCACGGTGGCGGATCAGCTCCAGTCAGGGGGTCGTTATCTCCAGGAGCATGGCTTCCGCGAGATGAAGGACGATCTGACGGCTACGATTCGGCATTACCCAGTGCAATCGGTGCTGCTGGCCTTAGGCGTCGGCTTCTTTGCGGGGATAGCATCCCGGAGGAGGTGAGCGATGCCGGAGAATCTTCACCTGGAAGCGCCGCCCAGCATGACTTCTCTGGTCGGAGGCATCCTGGACGATGCTCAGCAGCTGATCCGGCAAGAGATTTTGCTGGCCCGGCGCGAAATGCAGCAGGAACTCGATAAGGCCAAGACCGCGGCGGTTTCCTTCGGGGCCGCCGCCGCGGTGCTGGCCCTGGGTGCGATCCTGTTGTGTTTCATGCTCGTGTACCTTGTGCATGAAGTGGCGGGTCTACCGTTGTGGGGTTCCTTTGCCAGTTTTGGAGCCGGGTTCGTGGTCGTCGGCGGCATCCTGTTGGCCGTCGCCAAGAACAAGGCCGGCGAGATCAGCTTGGTACCCCGCCAAACTGTCGAAACGATGAGGGAGAACGTCCAATGGCTGAAGAACCAGACGTAATCCGTGAACAAATCGAGGAGACCCGCTCCGCCCTGACGGATAAACTCGAAACGCTCGAGGGGCAAGTCCGCGAAACGGTCCAAAGTGCCAAGGAGACCGTGGAAGATACCCTATCGAACGTCAAGTCCTCGGTGCAGGAGACGGTTGCCTCGGTGAAACAGACCTTCGATCTGAGGTACCAAGTCGACCGACACCCCTGGGCCATGCTGGGCGGCTCCTTCCTGACGGGGTTTGTGTTGGGCAATTACCTGGAAGGGCGCCGGGAGCAGGAACGGCTCCGCTCGGCACGCGCGTTGGTGTATCCCGGCTCGGACTTGGTTCGCGCCCCGGCGCTGCACGAAAGTCTTTCGGACGCTCGTCCCAATGGCAATGGGTCCGCGACTGCGCCGGCCCAAGCGTTTGCCGCCGAGCCATCCTCGCCAGGATTGTTCAGCCGTGTGCTGCACACCTTCGAGCCCGAAATCGAAAGGGTCAAGGAGGTGGCGATCGGCGCGGCCATGGGAATACTTCGCGATTTGGCCAAGGAATCGCTTCCCAAGCTGGCCCCCCAGATTGACGAGGTGATGGATAGCGCCACCTCCAAGCTGGGCGGGCAACCGATGACCGGCCCTCTTGTCGAACCCACCGCGATGCCGAGTGGGTCTCGTACGCACGACGGCAGGGGCAGACCAGACCCCTGGCCGTGAGAAGAGGTCAACGAGGCAACTCGGCAAAACAAGAGGGCAATAGCCGCTGTTGGAAAACAGCGGCTATTCTTGTTGCACAACCGCAGCTGCCGAAGGGCCACCTTGCAGAACGTGGCCTGGTTCCAACGTGGGTGGCACGCCCTGAGTCTTCGAAGGGCGTGTCTACCGCAGCCCCACGCCCTTCGAAGACTCAGGGCGTGCCACCCAGAAACGGCCCTTTTGGAACCAGGCCCAGAATGTCTCCGCGAAGGATCATGAACGGGCGGCCGTCTCGAGTCCTGGCTCCGTTGCCGGGTCCTGAGTATGGGCCCAGGTCTGGACCAAAGGCAGCAATTGTCCGCGGCTCTCCAGTAGTGAGCCGGCCACGAAATCAGCGCCTGCCGTACGGAGACGTTCTTCGATCATCCCAAGGATTTCCTGCTGCCCCCAGCGGCCAAGGAGGATCTTCAACTCCGGTGCTTGCGCCCGCAAGCGCTTGCACAGGTAGCGCGTGTGGGCCAGCTTCCCCGACGGCAGGGCAGCGATGCAGACCACGGCCGGCCGGTCTTGCTCCACTCGAGCCAGCACTTCCCCGGAGAGCATGTCCGCGGACAGGACCTCGAGCGCGCAATCGGCGCCGCTGAGCAAGTGCCGAAACATCTCCAGAGCCAGTTCATCCGCCTCGTCGCGTGCCGGACAGCCTAGCAGACAGGCCTTGCGCTCGCTTGTTTGCTCTCCTTCGAGTGCCGCCGTTCCCTTCAGGGCAACGCGACTGATTTGGTGCTGGGGCGCGAGGATCTCTTCCAGGATTTCCCGCGTGACCTCGAACAGAAAGCGTTCGTCCTCGCGTGTCAACTCACCGCGTTCCCGTTCTCGATTGGCCAGAATCACGGCGGGCAAGAGCACGCGGTCATAGACTTCCTCGACGGGATGGCTCCGCAAGAACTCTTCGACGAGCTCGGTCGCTTCATCCTGATCCCGAGCCAGGCAGCGCTGGTAAAAGCGGACATGGGGTTCCAGCACCGGCTGATCACCCAGGAGCACATCCAGGAACTCCAGAGCCGGCACATACTTGGCGAGTACGATCAGGCAGGCCGTTAGCGGCGTCGACAGGAGCAGGCCGAGCGGTCCCCAGAGCCAGGCCCAGAACGCGGCCGCCACCAAGAGCGCGACTTCCGAGACGCCGATGCTCTGGCCAAAGAGACGGGGCTCCACGACGTTGCTGATGATGATCTCGACGAGCACGAACCACCCGAAAACCTCGAGTGGCTGGGTCCAGCCCGGCGCACTGGCCACGCTGAGGGTGATCGGCAAGGCCGCCGCCATCCACGCTCCGATATAGGGGATGAAGCGGAAGCACATTCCCAGAAACCCCCACAAGAACGCATACTTGACGCCCAGCGTGAACAAGCCCAGGGCGATCACCAGACCAAAACTGCCGTTGATGAATAACAAGCGCAGCAGATAGCGGCTGATGCGCTGGCCGGCTTCGTCCAGGGCCCGCGTCGTTACGGTAACGTGCCCTTGCCCGGCCAGCCGCAGAAGCCGATTGCGGATCTCTTCGCGATGGATGAGCATGAAGATGACCAGGACGATGACCAAGACGGTGCTGGCCAGGATTTCCGCTACGGGTCCCACCAGACCGGGCAGCCAACCCAGATTCCAGCCGCTCTCAGCTTGCACAATAACGGGGATCGGTTCCGGTTGGGCCAACTGTCCTTGTTGCTGTTTGACT
>JBGQLF010001152.1:0-4020 GCA_041499985.1 Gemmataceae bacterium | reverse complement strand
CGCCGAGCCGATCGCCGCCGTTCCTTTCGGCCAATGTCAACTTGGAAGCGCATCGGGAGCCAGCCATGAATCCTCGTTCTCTCCTGTTTATGGTTGCTTGCGGCGCCATGGGCGCCCTGGCCGCCTTCGCCCCGCAACGCGAGCAGCCCAAGCTCCTGCTCCTGGATTGGGCCGCCAAGGCCGGATCCGAGACACCACCGGTTGCCGTCCTCATCGAACTGGGTCTCAAGGACGACAAGCCCCAGGACTGGTCGGGGAGAGCCTCTGTGAACGGGGCCAAGGTGGTCCACCGCGAGGGCTATCGTTTCCGTGATGGCGACAAGCTTGTCGAGCCGGACGCCTGGGAAGTCTCCTCGCACCGGCCCCTGCGTGCGCCGCAGGTGCAACCCGCCGTCATCCGGATGGAGGGTTTCGCGACGGTTGGCATCGTCCTGCACCTGACCGGCGTGCAGCCAGGGGCGGTCCTGAGGTTGGAGCCGAAAGACAAGGAATTCGACCGCCTCGACATCCCGCTCAAGGACGTACTCTCTGGCCAGCCCAAACGCTGGGGCGGCGAGAAGGCGGTCGTCCGCCGCATCTCGGTCGCCACCCCGGTCGTCACCGCCAAGACGGAGGACGATTTCCCTGCGGCCGCGTACGGTCCGGATGGCACTCTCTGGGTGGCGTACATCAGTTACGCACTCAAGGAGGAGGGTCGCCGCATCGAACAGACCGCGTTGAAGGCGCCGCCCGAGAATTTCAAGGCGCTCTACACGCCGGAATTCCGTGATCAGCTCTTCGTCAAGGCGTATCGCAACGGCAAATGGGCCGAACCGATTGCGGTCACCGGCCCGAACGAAGATCTGGTCCGCTGTGCCATCGCGGCGGAAAGCAATGGCGACGTCTGGGTGGCTTACACCGCCTTCCGTGACGGCAAGGAGACGGTCTATCTGGCTCCGGTGAACAAGCAGCAGGGCAACACGACCGCCCTCAAATTGCCCCAGTCCGGCGGGCCCAATATCAAACCGTGTCTGTGTACCGATGCGAACGGCCAGCTGCGCGTCGCGAGCCAGGGATGGGGCCAGAGGGGAAGGTATGGAATCTTCACGTCGGTGGTGCAGAAGGGCCAAGTCGTGGGCGGGCGTGAGATCGTTGCCGAGCACGAAGGCGAGAATGCTTGGAATCCGGTACTGGCTGCGGGACCGAATGGAAAAACCGCCTTGGCCTTCGATGTGTATCGCAACGGGGATTACGATGTGCAGGTCGTCGTCTTCGATGGGACCTCTAGTTCCACGGAGCATTGGGTGGCCAGCAGCTCCCGCTTTGAGGCGCGTCCTTCGGTTGCCTACGATGCCCAGGGTCGACTCTGGATCGCCTACGAAGAAGGCCCGGAACAATGGGGCAAGGACTCCGGAGCCCTCGCCCGCACGGGCAACCCGCTCTACAGCGATCGTTCCGTCCGCGTCGTCTGCCTGGACACCGACGGCAAGCTGAAACGGCCGATGGCCGAGCTGCCCACTTCGGCCGTGGGCAACCCCGGCGCCCAAGTCGAGGCGACCGTGACCAATCGCAACGAAAGGGCCACGCGCTACTCCTACCCGCAGCTCGGCATCGATGGCAAAGGACGGCTCTGGCTGACCTACCGCCAGAACTTCGGTTCGCGCTACACCACCAACGCCGGCAACTATTGGCTGAACTTCGCACGCCGGCTCGACGGCGACCACTGGTCGGAGCCGATGGAGCTGCACCATTCCGACGGCCTCCTCGACAGCCGGCCAGTGTTACTGCCGCACTCGAGCGGCGGCTTGCTGGTGCTCCACAACACCGACGGCCGGCACACGACACCGCAAGGGATGGATAACCAGATTTACCTGAGCATTGCCGATCTGCCCGGCGACCCGGTCGAACCGAAACTGGTGTCGCACAACCCGGGCCAGAAGGACCCGAAGCTCGTCAAGCAAGCCGAGGAGGAGCGGAACGCGGTGAAACGCCTTCGCGCCTACCGCATCGAGGTCGGCGGCAAGAAATACCAGCCCCTGCGGGGCGAGTTCCATCGCCACACGGAAATCTCCTGGGACGGCGCCGCCGACGGCTCGCTCGAAGACATGTTCCGCTACGGCATCGACTGTGCGGCCATGGACTGGATCGGCAACGGCGACCACGACTCGGGCGCCGGCCGGGAGTATTCCTGGTGGTTGATCCAGAAACTCACCGACGCCTACCATGTACCGAACACGTTCATGCCGATGTTCACCTATGAGCGCAGCGTCGCTTACCCGATGGGGCATCGCAATTGCGTGTTCGCGAAACGCGGCATCCGCTGCCTGCCCCGCCTGGCCGCCGAGCCCGGTAAGGCAGTGGGCGGTGTGCACCCCGATGACACCAAGATGCTCTACCGGTACCTGAAAGAGCTGGACGGGATCTGTGCCAGCCACACCAGCGCGACGACTATGGGAACCGACTGGCGGGACAACGATCCGCAGGTGGAGCCGATCGTGGAGATCTACCAGGGCGACCGCATGTCCTACGAGTACCAAGGCGCACCGCGGGCGGGTTACGATCCGAAGACGGGTCAACAGCCGGCCAATATCGGGGGCTGGTTCCCGGCTGGCTTCCTCGATCATGCTCTGAAGGAGAAGGGCTACCGCCTGGGGTTCCAGGCGTCCAGCGACCACTGGTCCACGCATATCTCGTATTGCATTGCTCTGGCGGAGCGCCACGATCGTGAGGCAATCCTGGACGCCATGAAGAAACGCCATTGTTACGGCGCGACGGACGACATCCTGCTCGACGTTCGCAGCGGCAGCCACCTGATGGGAGACGAGTTCAAGACGGGCGCCGCGCCGGCACTCGAACTCGCCGTGATCGGCACGGGGCCCATCGCCGAGATCGTCATCCTGAAGGACAGTCAGGTCGTGGCAACGATCAAGCCCGACAAGCAGGAATACAAGGGTAACTGGACCGACCCGAAGCCGAGCGCGGGCATACACTACTATTACGTCCGCGTGCAGCAGACCGATGGCCAGCTGGCGTGGGGCTCGCCGATGTGGATCGACTACGCCAGGTGAGCGGTCAGGATCAGCGGTCGGGGTACTCAGTACCGAGTACTGGGTACTGGGTACTCCAAGTCCTAATCCCTGGCCCCCGACCCTCGCTCTTGGGGTTTGCAGCCCCCGAGGGGCGTCCTATAATGCCGCGGAGCTACTGGTAGCGCCCCCCCTGGCCTCGGTGCGAGGACTCTGCATGCGCCGGATCGCGATCATCAATCAAAAGGGCGGTGTCGGAAAGACAACGACGGCGGTCAATCTGGCCGCGGCCTTGGCCGAGTGTGGTCAGCGTGTCTGCGTGCTGGATCTCGATCCGCAGGCCCACGCCACCACGCATCTCGGCCTGGAGCCGGACGGTAAGTCCTCGTCCATGTATGAGGTCCTGGTGCATTCACGGCCGCTCGCCGAAGTCCGCCATCGGGTGAGCGACAATTTATGGCTGGCCGCGTCCGATATCAACTTGGCGGCCGCCGAGGTCGAGTTGGTAGGCGTCGTCGGCCGGGAAGTGATTCTGCGTGATCTGCTTCAGCAGGACACCGAGGCCTTCGACTTCCTGATCATGGATTGTGGTCCTTCCCTTGGGGTGCTGACCCTGAATGCCCTGTCCGCGGCGGATGAGGTGTTTATTCCACTCCAGCCGCACTTCCTGGCTCTGCACGGCCTGGGCAAGCTGTTGGAGACCACCGCTCTGGTGGCCAAGCGCATCAACTCGAAGCTGACCGTGAGCGGGGTCGTGATCTGCTTGTATGAAGCGAGCACGCGGCTGGCGCAGGAAGTGGTGCGTGATTTGCAGGACTACCTGGACAAGAGCCGCGGGCAGCCGGTGCCCTGGGCCAAGGCCCAGATCTTCGCGACCCGGATTCGGCGCAATATCAAGTTGGCGGAATGCCCGAGTTTTGGCCAATCGATCTTTGCCTATGCACCGACGTGCCACGGTGCTCTGGATTACATGGGCCTCGCCCAGGAAGTGCTGGGGACGACGCCGACGGTGTTG
>JBGQLF010001151.1:0-4021 GCA_041499985.1 Gemmataceae bacterium | reverse complement strand
GTGGACCTGCGCCTGCGCCCCGAGGGGCATCGCGGCCCCCTGGCTCGGTCACTGGCCAGCACGCTCTCGTATTACGACACGTTGGGCCGAACCTGGGAACGGCAAGCGCTGATCAAGGTCCGTCCCGTGGCCGGCGATGTGAAACTGGGCGAAGAGTTCCTCGCTGCCATCGAACCGTTCGTGTACCGCAAATACCTGAGCTTTGGCGAAATCAACGAGATCAAAGCGATCAAGCGCCGCATCGAGCAAAAAACCGTGCAAGCGGGCACGCGCGACCTTGAGGTCAAGACCGGGCACGGCGGCATCCGTGATATTGAGTTTGCTATTCAGTTTTTGCAACTGCTCAATGGCGGCGACCTGCCGGAAGTCCGCCAACGCAACACGCTCCTGGCGATGCAGGCCCTCGAACGCGTTGGCTGCTTAAGCGCTCAGGAATACCATATCTTAGAAGATGCATATCGTTTTTTGCGCAAGACCGAACACCGGCTGCAACTCCTCTTTGATCTTCAGACGCACCGCTTGCCCGAAGGGGAGGACGAGCTCCACAAGCTGGCGTTGCGCATGGGCTACACCGGGAAAAAG
This sequence comes from Gemmataceae bacterium, assembly GCA_041499985.1. Taxonomy (GTDB): domain Bacteria; phylum Planctomycetota; class Planctomycetia; order Gemmatales; family Gemmataceae; genus JBGQLF01. The sequence goes on along the minus strand of JBGQLF010001151.1, from coordinate 3,439 downwards.
AGACAGGAGGTGCGGGGCTGGAAGCTGGAATCAACGACGCGGCGGATGGATGAGTTTCCGGCCGCCAGCGCCCAGCCCATTCCCCATCTCGATCCCCTGGCGGCGTTCTTGCATGATTATCGCGAAAAGACCAACCTGGACCGCAAGATCCTCAACCACCTGCTCCATGACACGTTTGAGGGCGAAGATGGCCGGGCCGAGCCGGAATCGGATCTGATCCTCGTTCCCAATCCCGATCCCGAAACGATCCGCGCCGTCCTGGGCCGATATCCGTTCCGCGATGTGCAAGCCGCCTACAATAACCTGATGCAGCTCGCCCAGGAATCCGTGCCCTTCTTATCCACGCGCCGCTGCCGGCAGTTCCTGGCCAGTATCGCTCCGGCCCTGCTGCGGGCGCTGGCCCAGACACCCGATCCCGATATGGCCCTAATCAACCTGGAACATGTCACGGCCTCGCTCGGCGCCAAGGCGGTGCTCTGGGAACTCTTCAGCTTCAATGCGCCCAGCCTGAAGTTGTATGTCGATTTATGCGCTTGGAGTCAATTCCTCTCCGAAATTTTGATTAATAACCCCGGCATGATCGATGAGCTGCTCGATAGCCTGGTGTTGAACCAACCGCGGACGGCCGCGCAGCTGAGGGAAGAGTTGGTTGGGTTGTGTCGCGGCGCCGCCGACCTGGAGCCGATTCTGCACAGCTTCCAGGATAAGGAGCTCCTGCGCATCGGCGTTCGCGATATCCTCGGCAAGGATACCATTCAGGAGACAACCGCCGCCCTGAGCGATCTGGCGGAAACGATCCTCTGCCAGCTGGCTACCTTGCAGCAGCCCCCCTTGGCCAAGCGCTTTGGCATTTCCTACCTCGAGGAAGGCCCGCGGGCCGGACAGCCGAGTCGCTTTGTGCTCCTCGCCCTCGGCAAGCTGGGCGGGTGCGAAATGAGCTATCACAGCGATCTGGATTTGATCCTGGTTTACGAAGGCGATGGCCGGACGGGACCCCCTCACACGGCCAACCGCTTTGACCGTTATGAGCAGACGGACAACTTCCATTTCTTCACCGAGCTGGCCCAGCGCATCATCAAGGTGACGAGTTATGTCGGACCGATGGGCCGGCTGTATCAAGTCGATATGCGCCTGCGGCCGACCGGTAATTCCGGCAGCCTGGTGATACCGCTGACGCAATTCCGCCATTATTACGAAGATGGCGGGGCGCAACTTTGGGAGCGGCAGGCCCTGACGCGCGCCCGCGTCGTGTACGGGGATGCTGAGTTTGGTCACGAGGTCATGGACGCGGTTGTCCAGGGAGCGTATGGGGTGCCGTGGCAACCAGAATTCGCCGACGAGATCGGCCATATGCGCGAGCGACTGGAAGCGAGCCGGAGTGAGCGCGATCTGAAACGCGGCTTCGGCGGGATTGTCGATGTCGAGTTTCTCGTGCAGCTCATTCAGCTCAAGTACGGCCGGGATCTGCCGGCGCTGCGCACCACCAACACCTGGAAAGCTCTGGATGCTCTCCAGGCAACCGGGTTGCTCACCGCCGCGGAGCATGCCACCCTGTGTGCCAGTTATGACTTCCTGCGCGGGGTGGAGAGTCGCCTCCGGATCGTTCACAACCTCTCGCTGGACGAGCTGCCGGAAGCGCCGGAAGATGTGGAGAAACTCGCCCGTCGCCTGGGCCTGGAAGCGACGCCGCAGGCCAGCGCCGGCCGGCAGCTCTTGGCCAAGCTGGAGTATCACACCTCGCAGACCCGCGAGCTGTTCCTCCGCTTGGTGCACCGCGAACGGTCAAACCGCCCAACCGTGGCAGCTGAACCGACCGGAGCGAGTTCGGATGAGTGATTTTGGCGGCAAGTGGCTGACGACATTTGGGCCAATGGAATTGGCCCAGGAGGGCACTACGGTCCGTGGTGGGTATGGTTCACTCAGTACCGAATGTTCTCTGGAAGGGGATATCACTCAAGGCAAGTTGGTCTTCACCTACCACGAACCCGAGGAACACGGCGAGGGTTGGTTCGAGCTGACCCGCGCGGGGAAGGCTTTCACGGGGCGCTTTCGCCCTCAAGACGACCCAGACTGGCATCCCTGGGATGGCGAGCGGGTCGGTTTCGACGGCTTGTGGAACAGTTCCTTCGGCTTGCTGCGCCTGATCGAGGAGGGGGACCAGGTCCAGGGATCTTACGCCCTCGGCGCCGGTGCCACGCTGACGGGCAGGCGCAAAGGCGACCGCCTCAGCTTCCGCTACCGGGAACCTCAGACCCGCGGCCAGGGAGTATTCGAACTAGCCGAGGACGGCCTGAGCTTTCAAGGACAATGGCACTCGCGGGGCGATGATCGCCGGCAGCCCTGGTGGGGCCAACGCGTGCGACCGCAGCCGAACCAGACCTGGCTCGTCGTCCTGGAGGCGCCCTGGCAACGCTTCCTGGTGGAACGCGACTACGCCTTCGGCAACATGCTGCGCGAGTTCTTTGCCCGGGTGCCTGCCGTGCAGATGCGGCATCGGTTCTTTTCCAATGAGGCTGGGCTGCTCCAGTGTCTGGGCGACCTCCGGTACATCCCCGAGCCGATCGTGCTCCTCCTGGCTACGCACGCCGGTCCAGAGGGCATTCACGTGAACGGGCAAACGATCCGCGTGCCAACTTTGCTGAAGGCCCTGCGTTTCGCCGGGGACTTGCGCTTGCTGCACTTCTCGGCCTGCTCGCTCATGCAAGACCCGGGCGTGGTGGAGCTGTTCCGCTCGTTTAGCAACGCCTCGCGCACGGCGGTGTCGGGCTACAAGACAAGCGTGAACTGGGCCGCCAGTGCCATCATTGAGTTCACTTACCTGGAGCTGATATTCGCTCAGGGGCGTCCGCCGGCCGAGGCCGCGGCGCAGCTGCTCCAGCTTCTCCCCTTCGCGGGTGAGGAGGGCGTGCCCGATGGGGCCTTCCCGGCCGCGGGCTTCAGCATGGTGACACCAGGGCCGGACCTCAACGATCCGAAGTAGAAAGACCCAAGAAGATGCTGATCCTCGCTATCACGCTTCAGATCATTCAGTATCATCCTAGCGCCCGTCTCCGTCGAGCCAGGGCCAGGAACGACCCAGCGGTGGCTCGGCCCCCGGACGGAGGGTCCAGCGGGCCGGGGGGTGCCACTGCGACATATCGAGGTGGTCCTTGATAAAGGCGCAGTTGGAATGCCCAAAAAAGAGATCGCGCGGATACATGGCCTCCGGGCGCGTGGTCAGCGGGTCGAGCAACCCGGCGGCGACGCACGCCTCCGCCACGAGCTCGGAGCAAAAGTAGCTCCACCGTTCGCCGTGCGGGCCACCGAACCCCTGGGCCAGTAGAGGACCCCGGCAGCGCAACGGCGTCACCTGGGCGAACATGCGCAGCAAGGCAAAGCGCTTGGCCTGCGTGGCCTGGGCGAAAGCCGTCAGGCGGGCCGATTGTTCGGACGTCAAAGG
>JBGQLF010001150.1:0-4032 GCA_041499985.1 Gemmataceae bacterium | reverse complement strand
GGGTCAGCTTGCCGAAGGTATCAGGGCCTTACACGAACACGGGAAGCTTCACCGCGACATCAAGCCCAAGAATGTGTTGGTCACGAAGCAGGGCCGCGTGGTCCTGCTGGATTTCGGTCTTGCTGCCGAGTTGGACCGGTCCGGACTGCACCAGAGCACGGAACCGCACCTCCTGGGCACGGTCGCCTATATGGCGCCCGAGCAAGCGGCCTGCTCACCGGTCTCCCCGGCCAGTGACTGGTACGCCTTCGGGGTCATGCTCTACGAAGCACTCACCGGTCGACCTCCTTTCGAGGGGAAACTCCTCGAAGTCTTGCTGACCAAGCAACAGAGCGATCCCCCGGCGCCCCAGGCGCTGGTGCCGGGGATTCCGGACGACTTGAACCTGCTCTGTATGGAATTGCTCCAGCGGGATCCGCGAGCCAGGCCTTCGGGACCCGAGATCCTCCGCCGGCTCGGTACGAGTCCGGTTGAGCCAAAGCCTGCCGGTACTCTGAAGTTGTCTCCGACACCAGAAGTAGTATTCATTGGACGGGAGCGCCCTTTGCAAGTCTTGACGGAAGCCCTCTTCGCCACCCAGCAGGGACGAATGGTCAGGCTCTACGTGCACGGCCGCTCCGGAGTGGGCAAGAGCACCCTGATTCAGTATTTCCTCGAGGGAGTCGTTCAACGTGATGAGGCAGTCGTCCTGGCCGGTCGGTGCTATGAGCAAGAGTCGGTGCCCTATAAGGCGCTCGACAGCCTCGTGGACGCTTTGAGCCGGTACCTGGCACGCCTGCCGCTGCTGGAGGCGGGAGCGATCCTGCCGCGCGACGTTCTGGCACTGGCGCGGGTGTTCCCGGTGCTCCAACGGGTGGAGGCAGTGGCCACCTCGTCGCGGCGTGCTCTCGAAGTTTCCGACCCGCAAGAAGTTCGGCGGCGTGCCCTGGCGGCCCTCCGTGAGTTGCTCGCACGGCTGGGCGACCGCCGGCCGCTCGTGCTCTTCATTGATGACATGCAATGGGGGGATGTGGATAGCGCGGAGTTACTCGCGGGCCTGCTGCGACCCCCGGATCCCCCGATCCTTCTCTTCCTGGGATCCTACCGGAGTGAAGACCAAACCAGGAGTGCGTTCTTATGTACCCTCCTGAAAGCGGAGGAGCAGGAGACGGCCATCGACCGGCGGGAACTGGCCATCGAGCCGCTGGCCTTGGCGGAAGGGCAAGAATTGGCGTTGACCCTGCTCGGTTCCAAGGACCAAACGGCGACGACGCACGCCGCGGCGATCGCCCGGGAGTCGGGGGGTAGTCCTTTCTTTATCTATCAACTCGTGGAGCACCTTCAGGTCGATCGAGCCCTCGCGGAAGATACCTCGTCTTCGTCGGGAACTATTACGCTCGGTGGAGTTCTCTGGGACCGGATCCGGCACTTGCCGGAAGCAGCGCGCCACCTGTTGGAAATGGTGGCCGTAGCAGGCCGGCCGTTGCGGCAGGAGGATGCCTGCCAGGCTGCGGAATTGGGGTCGGAGGAGTGGACAGCGCTGACCGGCTTGCGGTCTGCCCGCTTGCTCCGCGGCACGGAGACGGCGGAGAGTAGTGAGATCGAGGCTTACCATGATCGCGTCCGCGAAACCGTTGTGGCCCACCTGGCACCGGACACGCTTCGCCACTGCCATCGCCGCCTCTCCCTGGTACTGGAAGGTGCGGGTCGGACCGATCCCGAGGTCCTCGCCATCCACTTCCAGGGGGCCCAGGAACCCGAGCGGGCCGGGAGATACTACGCCCTGGCGGCAGACCAGGCAGCCGAGGCCTTGGCTTTCGACCGAGCCGCCAAGCTGTACCGGTTGGCCCTGGAGTTGCGAACGGCCCAGGAGTCGGATCGACACCGCTTGCGGACCAAGTTGGGGGATGCACTGGCCAACGCGGGCCGGGGCGCGGAATCGGCTCGCGCGTATCTGGCTGCCGCGGACGAGGCGGAGGCCGTGGAAAGGTTGGAACTCCAACGTCGCGCTGCCCTACAGTTCTTGAGCAGTGGTCATATCGATGACGGTTTGGCTACGCTGCGTACGGTCCTGGCGGCGGTGGGAATGAGACTGCCGGCTACCCCCCAGCGTGCTTTGTGGTCCTTGGTTTGCCGGCGTGTGCAACTCCGGCTCCGTGGCCTCGGCTATCACCCGCGCGCCGCCGACCAGATCGCTCCTGGGGAACTGACACGCCTCGATATCTGCTGGTCCGCGGCGATCGGACTGAGCATCGTCGATACCATCCAAGGGGCGTACTTTCAAACCCGGGGTCTGCTGCTGGCACTGCGTGTGGGCGAGCCCTTTCACCTCGCCCAGGCGCTGGCCATGGAAGCGGCCCACGTATCGATCGGCGGGGGAAGGAACCAGCGCCGCACCGCTCGCCTGCTGCAAGCCGCGGAGGCTGTGGCAGGGCAGGTGCATCAACCCTATATCCAGGCCCTGGTCTCGTTGGCGCAGGGCATCGCCGCCGCCCTTGTGGGCAACTGGCAGAGCGCGTGCCGGTTCTGTGACCAGGCCAGTGGAATCTTTCGCGACCATTGTAAGGGCGTGATGTGGGAACTGGGCACCGCGCACCGCTTCGCCCTCTGGCCCCTCCTGTACATGGGCGAGGTGGCGGAGATCGCGCGGCGCTTGCCGCGCCTTCTCAAGGAGGCCCAGGAGCGGGATGACCTCTACGCCGTGACGAACCTGAGCCTGGTGATCCAGACGTTCGTTCGGCTCGCAGCGGATGAGCCGGAGCGGGCACGGTGTGAATTGGCCCAGGTCATGGAGCAGTGGTCCCAGTTAGGGTTCCACGTCCAGCACATGAATCGGTTGTTCGACGAAGCCCAGATCGACCTCTACCTGGGAAATGGCCTGGCCGCGTGGGAGCGCCTGAGCGAGCACTGGCCGATCCTGGCCCGGTCACACTTATTACGGGTCCAACAAGTTTGCATCTTCATGCGCCACCTGCGTGCCCGCAGTGCGCTGGCCGCAGCCGGCGGCGCTGCGGATCCAAAGCCCTTCTGGCACGCTGCCCAGCGGGATGCCCGAGCGCTCGAGCGTGAGCAAATGCCTTGGTCGAAGGCCCTCGCCCAACTCATCCACGCAGGAGCAGCCGCATCACGCGGCGACCACGGCCGCGCGGTCAGCCTGCTCAAGGAGGCGATCGCGCTCTGCGACGCGACCGACATGCATCTGTATGCCTGTGCCGCCCGCCGTTGCCTCGGTGAACTCCTCGGCGGTGACGAGGGCGCGGCGATGGTGGAACAAGCCGACTCCTGGATGACAGGCCAGAAGATTCAGAGACCAGACCGCATGGCCGCCCTGCTCGTGCCCGGTTTCGCAGCTACGTATGGGAAACGGACAGAGTGAAGCTTATTCACTGACCCACGAATGTCACGCCAAGGGTGGCACGCCCTGAGTCTTCGAAGGGCGTGCGGAGTCGCAGCAAACACGGCCACGCCCTTCGAAGACTCAGGGCGTGCCACCCCGAACTGGACAAAGTTATCCTTGCTCGCGTCCTTACTTCAATCGCCGTTGTCCTTGTTCCCCTTCAGATGGGGAAACACAAATGCGGCCCGCACCGGTGGTGGCATGGGCGAGGCAGCCCCGCGCACCGAGCGCCAGATCACCTCGTTGAAGAGCAGGTCGTCGGCCGCGTCCTCCTTGGTCAGGTCGAACTGCTCCGACAACGCGGCTCCCCAGGCGGTGGCGCGGTTCGTTTCGCTCAGGTCCACCGCCGGCACCAGATGCTGATAGGGTCGCAAGTCCGCCTTGGCCTGAAAAGTGTTGTACATCGGCCGAGCCGCAGCGTCGAACTGGCTCATCGGCTTCAGCCCCAGAATCAGTTCCATGGTGCGCAGCATGCTGCTGGTCGAATACAAGGTCGAATCGACGACGCCCCGCTTGGTATACGGGCTGACGACCAACGCCACGGTGCGGTGGGCATCCACATGGTCCGGCCCATTCTGGGCGTCGTCCTCCACCACGAAGATGGCGGTGTCTTTCCAAAACTTGCTCTTGCTGATCCCCTCTACAACGCGCCCCAG
>JBGQLF010001149.1:0-4038 GCA_041499985.1 Gemmataceae bacterium | reverse complement strand
TTGCAGAAGAGCCTCGGCCTTTGCCCATTCTAGCCCTTCAACGGCACAGGAGGCCAGGCCCACCAGCGGCTCCGGCCGATCCGGACGGAGCCGCTGGCAGACCACAAGGTGCTCTCGGGCTTCGTCGAAAACCGCGTCGGATAGCAGACAGTTCGCGAGGAGTAATCGGGCTTCGTAAGACTCCGGACCTCGGCGCACGGCCTCGCGCAGGTCGGCAGCGGCAGCGGCCCGCTGGCCCTGGCCCTGGCGGGCGGCCTCCAGTCGGAGCCGGCCGCGACCCAGCCAGACTTCCGGCCGGTCCGGCTGTAATTCGACCAGGCGATCGTACCAGCGCTCGGCCTGCTCCCAGCGCCCGTCCGCGGCACATCCCTCGGCCAGGACTTCCAGCACCTCGGTGTCCTCGGGCCGGTCTGCCAAGACGTGGCGCAGGCCGTTCTCCGCCACAGGGGTGAACCGCAGGGCTGCCTCCTGGAGGGCCACCTCCCGACGGCGCTCTGTTTCGGGCAGGCCTCGCTCCAGAGCTTGGGCCAGGGCTGCGCGCGCCGTGTCGAACCGGCGCAAGCGGCGAAGCACCTGGGCGTGGAGGTAATGCCCAAGCAAATGGCTGGGCCACTGTTGCGTCAGGCGCCCTAACGTCTCCTCCGCCCTGGTCAGGTCGTTGGCGGCAATGGCTTTCTCGGCGCGGGCCAGCAGGACGCGGCCCGAGAAATACTGCCAGCCCGCCGTGGCAGCAGCGGCCAGCAGCAGGGCGGCGAGGACCACGCTTTTCCACAGCCGTGTCATGACCCGTATCCCAGTTGCGATGACAGACTCTTTTGAGACTACTCAACGAGGGCCGTGAGGTATTTGTCCACCGCGGCGAGCATCTCGGCCGCCGGCAGCCGCACGAGGTAGTTCATGGGACGATGGATCCAGCGCACCACACCGTCCGGATCGACCAGCACTGTCGTCGGTGCCGCCGTGTCGTGCTTGGCGGGCGACGACCGCGGGAGGACGACACCCACCGTCGAGCTAAGGTTCCCGTGTCGGTCGGCGACGACGGTCAGGTGCGGGAACGTTGCATGCGTCGCGGCGGCCTCCTCCAAACCCTCCAGGGAAACGGCCACGATGCGCACTCCTCGGCGCGTGAAGTCCGCACGATGCGCCTCGAGCTGACCCAGCTCGTCCTGGCAGATCACTCACCACTTCCCACGGAAGAACACCATCACGGTGGCCCCCCCAGTCCGGAGACTCTCTGGAGTGAACGTCGAGCCATCCGATAGAGTCGTGGCGAACGCCGGAAACGGTTGGCCGATCACCAGGGGGCCCGCGTAGGGCGGCAGCAGGAAGGAGATGACCTCCTCGGACGCGTCAGGAGCAGCCGGCGGCAGAAGCGTCGGGGCCAGGAGGTACCATCCGGCGCCCGCGAACAGGCCAGCAACCCCCAGACCCAGGGCTCGACCAAGCGTCCGCTGTCGTACCAAGGAGAAGGCGAAGAGGCCCAACCCTGCCGTCGCACAGAGGGGAAGGCACCACAGCGCGGCCAGGGGACCGGACCAAATCAGCGTCCCCACGAGGGCCGGCCCGAGCACAAGGAGAAGAATCCCCAGGCGGACCGACCAGTGACCAGGGCAATGTCGTGCTAATGGGGCTGCTGCCGGCGGTGGATGGGTTCTGGTTTCACTGCTCATGGGGCGTCTCCTCCCCTTCGACCAGGAGATAGCTCCGGTCCGCCCGCAACGGCCCGAAGCGCTGGCTCAGCCCGGACGGCCAGCGCACCTCGACGTGCTCGGCTTGCGGGGCGGCACCGAGACCGATCAGCAGCCGCGGATCACTCGCCGAGCAATAGCTGCCGCCGCCCTTGCGATGCCTGACCAGACGTCGGCCACCAGCCTCGACGGTCACCCGCGCCCCGATGGCGTCGCGGTTGCTCTTCGTACCGCGGAGGTGCAGCCGCACCCAGTGGTGGGGAGTGGTCGATTCGTTGTGAAGCAGGACGGCCGACTCGCCGCTGTTGTTGAAGGCCAGGTCCATCAGGCCGTCGTTATCATAGTCACACGCAGCCAGCCCCCGGCCAGCGTGTGGCTCCCGGAAATAGGCACCGACCTGCCCGGAAAGGTGTCGGAAACGCCCGCCGCCCTCGTTGCGGTAGAACTGCGCGGGCTGCCGGAAGGTATTGTTCGGGTCGCCCTCGTCATCGACATGGCGGGCAACGTGGCCGTTGGCCACGACGATGTCCAGCCAGCCGTCGCGGTCCGCGTCGATCAGACAGATGCCCCAGCTCAGCGGGTGCCAGCTCGCTGGTCCGATTCCCGACCCCTGCGTGGCATCCAGGAAAAGGCCTTTACCGAGGTTGCGGAACAACGTATCACTCTCGCGGGCGAAGGCAGTGACATAGAGGTCGGGTCGGCCATCGCCGTCCAGGTCGTCCGCATCCACACCCATATACGCCTGCGGGACACCGGCCAGGTTGACGGCGCAACCGCTGGAGAGGCCGAGCGGTTCGAAGCGGCCGTCGCCCCGGTTGCGGAACAGGAAGTTGGGCACACTGTCATTGGCCACGAACAGGTCGATCCGGCCGTCGCCATCCAGGTCGAGCGCGACGACGCCCAGCGCCTTGGCCGTCGGCAGGTCCACGCCGGCCGCTCGACTCACGTCGGTGAACGTGCCGTTGCCATTGTTGCGGTACAGTAAGCAGCGCGTGGCCTCGAAGGCCGATGGGGGGCACGCATCTCTCCGGCCGCGCCGATCGCGACAATCCGGATAGTTGGCCAGGTCGATCTTCACATAGCTACACACGAACAGGTCGAGCAGGCCGTCGTTATCGAAGTCGAGGAAGGCGGCGCTGGTGCTGTAGTTAGGCCGGTCTTTCCAGTCGGGGTGGTCCGCTAGCCCAGCCGGAGCGGTCACGTCCACGAACCGTCGGCCGCCCTTGCCGTCGGGCACATTGTGGTACAAGACGTTCGGTTTGCCGTAACAGGTGATAAAGAGATCGGGAAAGCCGTCATTATCGATGTCGCCGATGGCCACGCCTTGACCACAGCCGACATGGCCCAAGCCGGTGGCCGACGTCACGTCGCAGAAACGTCCCTGGCCCAGGTTCCGGAACAGCTTGCAGGTGGGCGCCGGCGCAGGATGGGGGGACAGGAAGGTCGAACCCTGGACCAGGAATAAGTCCATCAGGCCATCCTGGTCGTAGTCGAGCCAGCCGAGGCCGGAGCCGGTCTGGTCCATGATGTGTTGCATCTCGGTTCGGCCGTCAAAGTGGCGGAAGTCGATCCCGGATTCCCGCGTGACGTCCCGGAAATGAATCCGGATGCCGTCGGGTAACGGAACACCCGACCCGGACGGGGCGGGCGTAACCCCTGCTTGAGGCGTGGGAATAACAGGATGACAAGCAGACAAGGAGACCAGGAGACAAGCAGACAAGGAGATCGCCATCAGGAAATGCCAACGGCACCGGCTCATTCGGCTCATGGCCCCAATCTCCCGGTCTTCTGGTCTCCTGTCGGCTGCGCCCGACCTCACCTCTTCTGGCCGACCTCCTGGAGTAGCTTGTCGAGCTGTTCGGTGGTCACCTCATTGATGTAGCCCTGGGAGGCGATCTTCCAGTGTTTGCCCTGGACCCCGGTCTTCTCGTAAGCGATCACCTTGGTCATGCCCATCGGCGCTTTAGGCGGCATGGGGACGATGACGTACTCCTGGCCGTCGCGCGGGGAGATGAAGACCTTATCGACATCGTCGATGTTGTGCTTCTCCAACTCCGCTTTTGGCATCGACTTCACCCAGGCCTTCAGTTCCGCCGTGTTCTTCGGCCACGTTCCCTTCGTGCTCTTGTACTCGCTATAGAGCCCCACGACCCGCTTCAAGTGCACCTCGTTCGGCGTAAACTCGGCGGCGGGCGGAGGAGTGGAGGAGCAACCCGCGAGCAGACAGACCGACACCACGAGCGCCGGCAGAAGCTCCAAGGGGTACCGCAGGGAGAGAGTCATAGGAGCACCTCGTGCATGAGCAAGATAGAGGAGAACCTTTTCATTCCCGGGGTGGCACGCCCAGAGT
>JBGQLF010001148.1:0-4042 GCA_041499985.1 Gemmataceae bacterium | reverse complement strand
CTTCACGCGCAGCTATCGCGGAACCGAGAAGCGTGACTTCGGCCGCGAGGTTGCCCTCGAGGCGGATAACTCGCAGGCTAGTCCAGCGGCTGCGGTCCGCGCCCAGACGCCGACGCCCAGTGTTCAGGCCATGGCCAACGAACAGGCGGTGGCTCTGCAAGACGCCCTGGCCCGCTTGCCCGACACTTACCGCCAGGTGATCCTCTGGCGCTATCAGGAAGAACGCTCGTTTGAGGAGATTGGCGGTCTGCTGAACCGGTCGCCCAACGCGGCGCGCAAGCTGTGGATGCGCGCCCTGGAACGCCTCCAGCAGGAGATGGGTGCGTCCCCCGGGTGAGCTGCGTTCCCCCCCCAACTGGGCGAGCCAGGGCATTAGCCCCCTGAGGAGGTTGTCTTTATCCAGGAACTGACGCTCCCGGCTCCCGCAGGAGAGAACCCGCTTACTTCGCTTCCTTTTGTGCTTCGTTCTCCAGCTCACGCAAGAGTTTCTGAAAGTCTTCGCGCGCCCGCAGTGCATCTAGGTATTTGTCGGTCTTGAGCAGGTTGACGTCTTGGAAGCCGAGCGGCACGATCGCGCGCAACAGGGCCATCGCTCGGTCGGCGTAGGAACGGGCCACTTCCTGGCGTTTGGCGGTGGACAGCTGAGCATCGTTTTCGGCCACGGCCGCGCAGCGGGCCCAGAGCGACAGTGCTTGGTAGGCGCGTTCTGGCCTGTCCGGAAAGTCCTTCACCAATTCGGCAGCCATCTCCGCCGGCCTGGCATGTTGCGCTAATTGCAACAGCGTCTTGGCCAGCATGAGCAAGTGCGAGTCCAAATGCTGGCGATACAACGGATGTTTGGAGTTTAAGCGGACCGCTTCGCGCTGCTCGCGGATCGCTTGCTCCGCGAACCGGCAGACCTCGGCGAGCTCGCCGCGGGCTTCCATCAGGACCGCCACATTGTGGAGAGTCATGCCATATAGACTGTGGTACTCGGTGTTTTCCGGCGACGCCGTCACCACTTTTTCGCACACCGCGAGCGCCTCGCGGTACTCCTGTTCTGCCTCGTGCGGCCGGCCATTGGTTTGCAGAACCGCGCCCAGGTGATTGTGGCTTCCCGCCAGCACGCGCTGATAGGCCGGTACCTTGGGAAAGTCGGTCGCCAGCTTGCTTTGCATGGTGAGGACTCGCCGAAAAGATTTCTCCGCTTCCTCGAATTGGCCCCGGATTCCCTGGATAACGGCCAGGTTGTGCAACGCGGAGGCCAGATCGTGTCGGTACTCCGGTGTGCTGGGGAAAGCGATCGCCAACTGCTCGTTCACGCGCAGTGCCTGTTGGAGAGGCTGCTCGGCTTCCGCGGGACGGTCCGTATTCTGCAAAAAGGTGCCCAGGTTGAAGCAGACCGAAGCCAGTTGCTGTTGGAAGTCCGGATCTTGCGGCGACTTGGCCAGTACCTTCTCCATCAGCTCGAGTGCCTTGCGGAAGGCCTGCTCGGCTTCCTCCGGCCGATCGGTCGCGGCCAACAGCAACCCCAAGTGGTCGTGGCTGCCGGCCAGGGCTTGTTGGTGGTCCAGATCGGTGGGAGATTCGGATGCCAACTGCCCCCAGATCGCCAGCACGCGGCGGTAGCCCTTCTCCGCCTCCGCGAGGCGGCCGGTGTTGGACAGCAACTGGGACAGGTGCAATTGGGCCGTTGCCAACGTGATGCGATAGTTCGGCGGCGTGGGGATCTCGGCCACCAGCTGGTCCGCCAGCGCTACCGCTTGGCGAAAGGTCTGCTCCGACTCCGGGATCCGCCCTGTTTGCATCAACAAGGCGGCGAGGCTCCCGGTGATCGCGACCCGATTGTCGCGATCCTCGGGCGTGGGGGGAAACTCCGCCGCCAGCTCCTCGCTCACGGCGAGCGCCCGCCGGTACGCCTCTTCGGCCGCCCCTACCTCACCGAGCAGAAGTCGTATGTGCGCCACCCGCCGATGCGCCAGGCCGACCTCACGCCGCACGGCGATATCGGTGCTGTTGTCTTGCAAGAATTCCTGATTCAGCTCCAGGGCTTCCTGCAACAATTCACGCCGTAAGCGCTCCATGTGCGGCACATAGTCCAGGCGCTTATGTCCGACGCGCGTCAACATCCTGTCCACGGCCGTGCGCGCTTTTTGCAAGTTGCGCTCGGCACGCTGCTGTTGGCGCTCGGCCGCTTCGTAGTTTTCCTGGGCCAGGGCGCGGGCCTGTTCGGTCTGATCGCGCTGCTGGCGAATCAGCAGCGTGCTGACCGCCAAGCCCACGACCACGACCACCAACATCGCCAGGGCCAGGGCTGCGGCCGGCCGGCGCTTGGCCCATTTGACCGCCCGCTCCCAGCGCGGTGTCGGCCGAGCCTGGATCGGCTCCCCGGCCAGAAAGCGGTGCAGATCGTCGGCCATTGCCTGAGCACTGGCGTAGCGCTTGGGCGGCTCTTTCCGCAAGCACTTCAGGCAGATGGTCTCCAGATCGCGGGCAACCTTCGGCCGCAACCGCGCCGGCGCGACGGGTTCTTCCCCCACCACCTGTTGCAGGGTGTCCAGCGCCGTCTCGCCCACAAACGGCGGCCGACCGGTCAGCAGCTCGTAGAGGATGGTGCCCAGGGCATAAACATCGGTCGCCGGACCCGCTTCGCGCGACTTGCCCCGGGCCTGCTCCGGCGCCATGTAGCTGGGCGTACCCAGGATAGCTCCGCTGCGCGTCGGCTCCACCGCGGCCTGCTCTCCCGCTAGCGCCGGCGCCAACGACGGTAGTAGCTTGGCCAGGCCAAAGTCCGTGATCTTGGGAATAAGCGAACCACGAAAGACACGACTATCACGCAAAGAGGGAGGAGAGGAGCGGAGATCTTCCTCCGCACCTTCCTGCTCTGCTTGCGTGACTTGCGTGTCGCTCGTGGTCTCTTCATACAGCAGAATATTGGCCGGCTTGAGGTCGCGGTGTAGAACGCCACGGCTATGCGCATGCTGCACCGCCTCGGCCAGCGTGGCCACCAGCACCGCGGCCGTAGGAATGGGCACTGGCTCGGTGCTTTGTCTCAGCCAGGTGTCGAGCGTGATGCCCGGACAATAAGCCGAGGCGATGTAGCAGATGGGTCCGATGGACCCGGCCTCATAGACCGGCACGATATTGGGATGATCGAGTCCGGCTGCCGCCCGCGCTTCTTGGTGAAACCGTTCGCGCAGGTCCTCGCTGGCCAGGGCGTCGGGCCGCGGCACCTTCAGGGCCACCTCACGGCCAAGCTGCGGGTCATACGCGAGGAAGACGACGCCGAAGCCGCCCCGGCCCAACTCGCGGCGGATCTGGAAGCGGCCCAGGCTGGTCCAGGGGAGCGCCGGCGAAGCGCTCGCTTCGGTGCCGGTGGCCGGTCCCTGGCGCGGCAACAGCTCGCGCAGCATCTGCATGCACGCCACACCGCGCTGCATCTGCGAGGGCATCCCCGCTTCCTCCAGGCCGGTCGGCAAGGCGCCCGCCGCCAGGGCCTCATCGTAGGCGGCCAACCAGGCCGTGAGCTGCTGTTCGATCGAAGCACTGTCATCCGTGTTCATGGAAGCACCTCCACGGTTCTTCGAGCTGGGCATGGTTCAAACCTGGGTGGCACGCCCTGAGTCTTCGAAGGGCGTGGGTGCGGGAGACACGCCCTTCGAAGACTCAGGGCGTGCCACCCGGAAACGAGCTTTTTTGAACCATGCCAGCACGTCCGCTGTTCTCGTGGTGCAAAACTCGGTCCCGATTCGGCTTGCGAGAATCCAAGATTTCTTCGTTTTCCGCGGCCGCTTTTGATTTCCACCGGGCTCAGGCGAGTAGGAGCACGAGAAACAGCTCTGGCCTTCGGATCGGCCCTCACAGCATACCACAACCCCTTGTCGGCTGTCACGCAGCCAAGGAGCCTTCCATGAAGCGCTTTCTGACCCGGCTTGTCCGAAGCTCGCTCCGGCAGATGAAGCCGACACGTCGTTCCTCTTCTATCTGTCGCCTGCCCCTGATCGGCGATCCCGAGGTGGCGAACGACAAGGTCTCCCTCAGGCTCCAGGGGTCCTCGCTGGAG
>JBGQLF010001147.1:0-4043 GCA_041499985.1 Gemmataceae bacterium | reverse complement strand
CCGAATATCTGGCCCTCAGCGATCTCGACGTGCAGAGTGCGCGCCAGCAATCCCGGCCGGCCCTTGGCCTCCTCCTGAGCGTGGAAGGCCGCACCGCTCACTTCGCTTTACCCCTGACGGACGCCGCGGAATTGCTGAAGCACCTCGCCGAGCTGCTCCCCGACGCCCAACGCCGCCACGTGGCCCAGCGCAACGTCAACTAAGACCGCTCCTCGAATCGGACGGACCGCATCCGAAGGAAATGGACGAAAGTAGGACGAATCCCCATGGATGAAGAGATCCCGCGGCAGTTGTTGTTTGGGCTACAGATGCTCCGGTAATTGTCCTTCGGATTTGCCTGGTTTGCTGGCCTCGAAAGATCTCTTGCAACATAAACACACGTACAGGTATAACACTACCGTCTAGGAGTAGTGTCCTACTTGAAGCGGGAGGTCTCTCATGCTCCAGAGGCAGAGCGTGCAGGCTGGGTGGCTGGCTTTCGAGGAGGCGGGGGAACTGATGTATCGACCGCGTCGGCCAGCACGGTTCCATCCCCAGCGGATTATCCTCGCCAAAGGCAGCGTGAGCACGCCACCGCGAAGGGCCCTGGTGGAGTCCATCTGTGCCTTGTATCCGCAAGCAGAAGTGGTCGAACAATTGGACACGCCACATAATCAGATCGATCTGGGCATTCGCGATCCACTGAAGCTGCACTACCGCGGGCGGCGAACCTTGGTGTTCGGCCAGCATGCCAGCGCGGTCGGCCGGAGTACGGAAACCGGCAATACTTGCCCCAACTTCTACCATTTCTCTCCCTATGGCAACTGTCCCTACGGCTGCCAGTACTGTTACCTGGCTGGTACCCAAGGCATTCGCTTCTCGCCCACAGTTAAGGTTTATGTCAACTTGCCGGAGATCCTCGACCAGATCGACCGCCTTGCCCGCCGCCTGGGCAGGGAAGAGGCCTTTTACCTGGGCAAGCTTCAGGATGGCATGGCCCTCGATCCACTCACGGGGTATTCGCGGATCCTGATCCCTTTCTTCGCCCACCATCCCCTGGCTCGGCTACGTATTCTTTCCAAGAGCGCGGATTACGCGAACGTACTGGACCTGGATCATCGCGGGCATACGATCCTGTGCTGGAGCCTGAACCCGCCCGAAGTGCAGCGCCGCTTCGAGGCCAACACGGTCTCGGTGGGAGAGCGCCTCACGGCCATGCGCCAGTGTGCGGCGGCCGGCTATCCCCTTCGCGTCATGCTGATGCCAATCATTCCCATTGAAGACTGGCAGCAGCACTATGATGCCTTTCTGAAGGACCTGTTGACGCAAGTGCGTCTGGACCGGATTACGCTCGGCGGCATTTGCAGTTACGGACCGGCGCTCCAGCTCATGGACCAGAAGCTAGGCAAAACGAATGAGATCTCCCGGTCGCTCACGGTGCTGGGCAACGAGCCCTCCGACGGGCGGGCTCGCTATCCCGTCGCCGAGCGCATTGCTATTTACAGCCACCTCATCCAGACGGTCCGCCGCTTCCAGCCTGAGTTGATTATCTCGCTCTGCATGGAAGACCATGCTGTCGCCGCAGCCGTCAACCTGACTGCAAACATCGGCCGCTGCAATTGTATCCTGTAACGTGCCTCGCCTCTGGGTATCAGGTGGTTGTTAAGAGCGTTGGGAGAAACTCCGAGCATTCTCGCAAGGCGTGCCCTGATATCCTTATCCGCAGCCGTTCCGGTGAGGAATTCGGGAGCGACAGCGACTGACGCTGCGGTATAGTATTGTGAGCGGAACAGCTTCCCTGGCGCGAAAGGGTTGACATGACGGCCATCGTGACACCAGCGGCCGGACATCCCGCGGGACGTTCGGCTTTGCCCGATCATACGCAGCTTCCCGACGAGGATGGTAGCTTTGTGCAAAACTTCGCGGAACATCCCCAAAGTACTCTCTTGGATGCCATCGAGCCCCTACTCGAACGGCGCCACGCCGACGGCCAATTCTGCCTCGGTCATGACTGTGGCATCTACTGGAAGATCACCGATCCGCCTCTGGATGGCTGCAAGGCGCCGGACTGGTTTTATGTGCCCGAGGTGCCCCCGACCCTGAAGGGGGAGCCGCGCCGCTCCTACGTGTTATGGCAGGAGATTATCGCGCCTTTGATCCTCATCGAATTGGTCTCGGGAGACGGCTCGGAAGAACGGGATCGGACTCCCTGGCAAGGGAAGTTCTGGGTTTACGAGCGTGCGATCAAACCGGCCTTTTACGCGATTTACGAACGAGACCCGGGTCGGGTCGAGGTCTATCATTTGATCGAAGAGCGCTTCGAGCGGCTGCTGCCGAACGAGCGCGGACACTATCCGATTGCCCCGCTGGGAGTGGAATTGGGCATCTGGCAGGGCCGGTATAAGGGCCTCGAGTTGCCCTGGCTGCGCTGGTGGGACGCGCAGGGCCAGCTGCTGCTCACTCCGGAGGAACGTGCGGAGCAGGCCCAGCAGCAGACCGAGCAGGAACGCTTGGCCAAGGAGCAAGCCCAACAGCAGACCGAGCAGGAACGCCTGGCCAAGGAGCAAGCCCAGCAGCAGGCTGACCAGGAACGCCTGGCCAAGGAGCAAGCCCAACAGCAGGTCGAACAGGAACGCCTGCGCGCCGAACGCTTGGTCGAGCGGTTACGGGCCCTGGGTCTCGATCCGGAACAGATCTGAAGAAAGATCGCGAGGGCCGCACGCGTCTAGGATCGCTGCAACTGCCGGCGCCGCCAGGCGTAGCCGGCCAGGCCCAGTGCACCGAGACCCAGCAGCGTAAGACTGGCCGGTTCGGGCACGGCGGACGCATTGATCAAGAGATCATTGACGCTGAAATGGCCCGGCGCGAACGTGAAGATGCGCACCTCGTCGATGTTGCCGTTGAACGGGAAGTCCGCCGGCAGCACATCGGCGATGTACGTATGCCCGGTGGGCATCCCCGGAGCATCCCCGTCCGCGCCCATAGGTATCCCATTGACGTAAAAAGTCGCAAGCCCCCCGTTGCGGACCAGCGCCAGGTGCACCCAGTCCGTCGTCGTGGCCGGTGTGCTGCCGATGAAGCCGACGCCGCCCAACAGCCCTTGATACGTGGCGCCCACCTGGTACAGCCCCCAGCCATCGGTGCTCGGGGTGCCGTTGTAGGCAATGACGGCTTGGCGATGCGGGTCGCTCGGAAAGAGCGTGCTGGTCTTGACCCAGGCTTCGATGCCGAAGTTATCCGTCGCCGGGGTAATCGGATCGCCCGGATACAGGTAAAAGCTGGTGTCGCTCGTGGTGGTATTGACGAAGCGCATGGAGAGGCTGCTGCCGGTGTGCAGGGCGGCCGCGGCGGCCACGTCCGACGAATAGGAGCCACTGTTGGTCGTCTGGCTGCCCTGGCGCGTCAGGTCGAAGACGCCGGTGTGGTCCCGCGTCACCGGTTGAGTGGGCTCACCCGGGTGGGCCCCAGTGTCGTCTTCCCCCAGGCGGTAGTAGGCGATCGTGGTCACATCAGCCCGGGCGGGAGCGGACCAGCCGCCGGCCCCGAGGCTCACGAGCACGGCCAGGGCCACGCACAGACGTTTACTGTACAGGCGCCCACAGAGGGGGGGGTAGCTCTCGTTGATCCATCCGACCCAGAAACAGTTGGCTTCATCGACGGAGTTCTCCCGGGAGTAGCGAAGCGTGGCCTGGTGCGTGCAGGGGGAACTCGCTCAACAGACCAGTCGGCCGTGGAAAGTCCACAGCCGCTTCTTCCGGGAAATCCGGAGCAAATGCTGTACCGGATCGGCCCCGCTGCCCCGAAGCGGCGCCGCGCCGGGGCGCCGTCCCGCTGGGTCACGCGCTAAGGCAGGCTGGCCCAAGACGTTAGCTCCGCGCGGTAGAGCCGGCCCGCAGACGGCCGCGCACGTATGCGCTCACGGCTCGAAAGCGTTTGTACAGTGCCGAAAACACGAGGATTTTTACATACTAATTGAGTCCGCTACCACAAAAAGGGGCGTCCCAAGGCCTATCTGCTAGTCCTGCATGCGGTTTTCCCCGCGTTTTCTGCAAGTTCGGGCCGTG
>JBGQLF010001146.1:0-4044 GCA_041499985.1 Gemmataceae bacterium | reverse complement strand
GGGATGCCCAGACCGGCCAACCCCAGGAGGTGCCCCACATGAGGACCGCACTGGTCCAGGTTCCGGTTTGGTCGCCCGATGGCAAGATGGTGGCCTTTCGGCATAGCGGCAAATTCGCTTGCGTCATCGATGCCCGGAAGGGGGATCGGCTGTACCGCTTCGAGCAGCAGAACATCGACAGCACGCTGGCCTGGTTTCCCGACAGCGATCGCCTCATCTTCGGCTGTCTCGACGGCAGCGTCCAGATGTGGGACATTGCTACCAACAAGCTCTGGAAGACGTTCGATAGTCAGTCCTACGGCGTGTGGCACGTGGCTTGCTCGCCGGACGGCACGCAAGTGGCCTCCAGCCATGTCGATGGCAAGATACGCATCTACGACCGGGCCACCTGTAAGGTGCGGCATTCCCTGGAACCGGCGCCTCGGCTGGGTGCCAACGCATTCGCCTGGTCGGCCGACGGCAAGGCGTTCGCGGTCGATGGCTCGGGGGGCCTGGTTCGAATCTGGGATAACGCGGGCAAGCTGCTCCACACGTTGAACGTCGAGAACTCGGTCCGATCGCTGGCCTGGTCGCCGGATGGCAAGCGGCTGGCGACCGGGGACGCGCACGGCGACATGCGGGTGTGGGAGACGGCCAGCGGCAGCCAGGTGCACGGCTTCCATTTCGACAATAGCTCTGTCCACGGGCTCGCGTTCCTGCCGGACAGCCAACGGCTCCTGATGTTAGGTTCGGATTTGCGCCTGTGGGATGTGGATCAGGCCCGGGTGATCCGTGTCTTCGAGGACTCGACCAACTTGCGGATCCTGGCGCTCTCCAGCGACGGCACCAAGATCGCAGCGGCGGGCGGTCCCGCCATCCAGATCTGGGATGTGAACACGGGCGACAAGTTCAATGCCCAGACCACGCCGTCCAAGATCCCGGTCCGCCACCTGGCTTGGTCGCGGGACGGCCGGAAACTGGCGATCCGATTGAACAATGATCAGGAGGCGGTGCGCATCTGGGACCTGGTTGCCGATCGGCTCCTGGTACGGCCGTTTGAGGCGGGGTCGTCCCTGGGCTCGGAGTGGCCGGCCGCGGGACGTCAGGTCGTTTGCCGCGGTCCCGATGGGCGCATGCACCTGTGGGAAGCGGACATGGAGCAGCAGCTGACGCACCTCCAGGCGCACTTCGAGAGCAGCTGGCGGGTGGACTGGTCGCGGGACGGCAAAGCTGTGGCGGCGTGCGATGGCTTTACCGTCTGGCTCTGGAACGGCGATACCGGCCGGCATTGTGGGACCGTGCTGTTGCCGTACGATACCTACTGGCTGGCCGTCAGTGCGGACGGTCACTACCGCGGCTCCCCCGGAGTCGAGCGGCATTTCGTCTACGTGGTGCAGACGGAACAGGGGCAGGAGATGCTCACGGCCGACGAATTCGACCAAAAATATAAGTGGAAGAATGATCCGGAACAGGTGCATTTGACCTGTCCTTGATCCCGTAGGACGGATTTCCAATCCGTCCACCTTCACGCCTTGCTCAGGCTCGCTCGCCATCGTCAGGCATTGATGATGTGTGCTAGGCGGTGGTTTTCCAGTTGGTGCTCGACCACCATCTCGCTCACCCGGAACTCACGGGCAAGCTCCCCGACCTCTTCAAAGGTCACCTGACCCGAGACTCGGCGACGGAGTTCGTCCGCGGGAACGAGTAACTCCGCGGCAAACGCGCGCGAGGCACGCTGGGGCCAGGAGCTCGCGCGGGTGAGGAGGCGAAGCGGCGGAGGGGCACCCTCGGTCGGGGTGAAGAATAATGCCCGTCCGAGGAGAAACCTCTTCGACTCAGGGCGCCTGGAGGAGGCGGAGGGGATGAGCCGAGGCCTGCCGGTTGTTGCATCCGGTCCGACCAGAGCGTTGATTCGCAGTGCAACGCCATCCGCGTCTGAAAAAGGTTCCACGGTCGGCGCCCAGCCGCATCGGTCACGAATGAATCCCTCTAGGTCATCTGCGGGGGGCACCCCGAAACGGTCTGCAAACCACCTCGCTCGCTCATACCCGGCCCCATGCGCGGTGGTGGCGCCGCTGTCCGCGGGCGGACCGGAAAACGCCGCAGGGGGCTCGCGGAGGCCGGACGCCTCGGCTGCGGCGAGGACCCATTGGAGGTCGGTAGAAGCTGTCTGTCCCGCGGTGGACTCTGCGAGGTCCCACCGAAGCGCGAGGGGTAATGACCTGAAAGGCCCCTCCAGAATGGCGAGGAGCTCTTCGGTCAACTCGCGCGGGTCGTACGGGTCAACGCCCATTGCCGCGGCGGCGGCGCAGACGCTCTGCTCGGTACGCGCGGACTCTCGCACCGCTTCCCAGTTCTGAAGCAGCTCCCGTGCCTCGGGCGCATCCGGGGTGAGTTCCCTTACACGGTCAGTGACCGCGTCGACGAACCCGAGCAGTCCCTCCTCGGCGTCGGCAGGGCAGAGCCGGATCTCAGCGTCGCTAACAAACCGGACCGGGTAAGGGGTTTCGACGCCGAACGGGTCGGGGACGCATCGGGCCGCGATGCGGGCGCCGTCCCGGTAGAGGGTCAGGTCAGGCAAGGCGAAGCCGCCTCGCGCGGCGAGGAAGCTGTGCCGCTGGACCCAGGGTCTGAGCACGGAGTCGTTCGCGAGGGCCCTCCCGCCTCGAAAGCGATCGGTGCGGAGCGACTCGTTCAGGAGTGACCACCAATTCTCGACGACCCAGGCGGCGACGGGGAAAACGGACCCGTAGATCCCGCGACGAAGGCTGTGGGAACGCTCCCCGACGCAGTCGGTGAGGCAGAACTCCCGTGCGCCGTCACGGGCGTGGATTTCCAACCGCGCCCACGTGGCGCGGAGCAGGCGGTCCTGGACCCGCGGCTCATCTTCCCAGTCGATCGTGAACCGGAGCATTCTTAGCCCATCCAGTTAAGTCGCCGTTCGTCATCGCGGGGCCGTTCGGCCTCTTCGATCGGCCAGGCCTTGTACCAGCCCTGTGCCTTGTTGATGAGGCGCGCCTCGTACAGCCGCTCGTCAAACCACCCCCACACGTGTCGGGGAAATTCTCCCTCAAACTGCGCTCCCGAGCAGCGGCGGCGGACCGCTTCCCGGAGCGCGGCCGTTATCGAGGCAAAGTCCGCGTACCGCGGGTCGCAGCGGGCTGCGTCCGCACGGAGTGCAGGTGGGCCGGCGGCGCTCTCGTAGTCCTTGTGCTCACTGCTCCCGACGTAGCGGACTTTCTCGGCGACCTCCTCCGGCGAGAGATGCCCTTGCGGCCAGGGGCTGATAACCTCGTGCTTCGTTCGTTGGTGTCGCCTGCGAGCCATGCGCTGCGATCCCTTGCTGGTCCGGACCCGGCCGCCCCGAAAACGGGCAAGAACGTGCCCAGGTGTCGCGCCCTGGAGAGGATTGTACCATGTTGCGAGCAACGGACGCAGGTGTATTTGACCTGCCCTTGATCCGCGGGCTCAACCGGTGAAGACATACCAGTGTTCGGCCAAGGAGAGGGTCTCGTTCCCGTGAGAAACTCTCACGAAGCGACGTGCTGTTTCAGATCTTGGTCCAGCTTTCGAGTGAGCAGATCCAACTGGCGGATGCCGTAGCGATCGGTCGAGTCATTCCGCAGCCGAGCATGGATTTCACGCAGCCACGTCCGCGTGCGCCGGTAGGCATCCACCAGCGCTCGCGGGGCCGGGCGGATGACCTGGTGAGACTGCTCTTTCACGCGGTCCAGCGCGTCGTAGATCTCCAGCCAGTTCACACAGGAGCTGAAGACCTCGGGATCGGCCTGGACAGCGTCCTGGATCTGCTATACTCCAACGACCCGGCCGACCATTGCATTCTGGTCGGCCGGGTTGTCGAGTTCTTCACTCAATCGTGTCCGTCCGATGAACGGCGTTCTTGATCGCGCTTGTGTATTGCCCCCGGAAGGAGGGTAACACCATGAGCCAGGGCAAGCCGCGCGCTGCGCGCGACGTTGTCGCGGACGCTGCCCCGCCTTTCATTCCTTGGAAAGACCTTCCAGACGTCGGCCGGCGCGGAACAGACACCACCCTAGCACGACG
>JBGQLF010001145.1:0-4049 GCA_041499985.1 Gemmataceae bacterium | reverse complement strand
GTGGCCGCAGGCGCCGGCGAGTTAAACATACCGCAAGTTATCCGACGCAACCGGGCCAGCAGCTTGCTGGAACCATCTGGGACCGGATCGCCCCGTTGGCCGGGCACCCATAGCGAGCGGCTTCCTTCATCCGGTGGGATTGTGTTAAGCTGAAATCGTGGTTCCGCGCAACCATCTGTTTTTGCCGGGCGAGTCGCTGCGGCTTATCCTGGTCGTTCGCCCAAGCGGAGGACGAATCGATGGGCGAACCAGACCGCCAGCAGCGAACCGCCTTCGTGCGCGACGGCTTTGTCGCACTCGATCGCTTCGTGGAGGAGAGCGAGGTCGCAGCAATCCGACCGGCGGTCGAATCGCTTCTCGTCTCGTCCCCCGCATCCGCGTGCGCGCGCCCGCACGATATCCTCCTCGCGCTTTTACGCGATCAGCTCCTCGAACACTGGCGGCCTGGCCCTGTTGTCGTTACAGTACCCTCGGCTCGGGTGTGTGCGACGTCGTGCAAGGGAGAGTGTTCTATGATTCGGACAATGCTCTGGCTGGTAGTGCTGTTGCTCGGTGCTGGCTTGACCCCGGCGCCGCCCGCCTGGGGCGCCGCGCCCGCCGGACGCTATGCTGTCGTGGTCCGCCAAGAAGTCGCCGAGGGCCCCTGGGGCCGGGTCGTCCATTTCCTTGAACAGAAGCATACAGCCAAGACCTTCACCTACCGCACGTCGTTGGAAGAGGTCCGCACGGCCGTGGGGGCGTTTCATCCCCGTTGGGTCTGTTTCGTCTGTCCCCCCACAGAGTCCTTTCCAGATTTTGCTCTGCTCGCCAACCGCTTCTGCCGCGAACTGGACGAGGATCCGTATGTAGATGCCATCTGGGGCATCCTGACCGGATGGGATGCCGATCATGCCCTCGAACTGGCTCAGTCCGAGCCAATCGTCATTCGGCGCGCCTTTACCAAGACGCTGGGGAACTGGCTGAACTGGGTGCCGGAAGGGGACTACGTGACCGAGTGGACGAAGGACCGGGGCGAAATGGGGACCAAGGCATCGGGCAGGGACTTTGTGCTCGGCAAGGGAGGTCCCACCAGCGACGCGGATGACGCTCGGTTGATCCACAAGCTGCTGGCTGAGGACCCATTCGACCTCCTCATCGGCTCGGGACACGGCAATCACAATGCGTGGATGTTAATGTATCCGCGCGGTGAGGGACGGCTGGTCTCCCGGGAGGGGAAGCTGACGGTGCGGGCCCCCGATGTCGAACTGTCGCTGGCGGCGAGGCGTCCCAAGGTGTACTGGGCGGTGGGCAACTGCTTGACGGGTGTGGTCAATCAAGGCCGCGCCAGCTATCGGGACTCGTATGCCCTGGCCTGGATGCACAACGGGGCACGCCAGTACATCGGCGCCGTCCAGTCCACCTGGTACGAGCTGAACTGGAACATGGCGGACTGGTTCCTGAAACAGCAAGGCCGCTGGACTTTCGCCGAATCGCTCTTCCTGCTGCGTCAGTGGTCGCGTTATCTGCTGGCGGAGAATCTCGTGACCGGCCGGGACCGCCAGGGCACCGAGTTTACCGACCAGATCTTTGTGCTCTACGGCGACCCGGCCCTCGATGCCCGCGTGCAAAAGGTTCGGGAACCGGCCCTGGATGAAACCCTGGAGGTTCAGGAGGCCAAGCAAAAAGGACTCTATCGGTTGACGTATCGGGTGCGTGTGCGTTTCGTTGGTGAGGGTAACAAGCGCACGGCCGAGAAATACGATGGCTGGAGAGTCTTCACCTACCTGTTGCCGTTTCAGGTCAAGGACGTGCACGTGGAGACGAGCGACTTCGCCAAAGTCGTTTGCCCGGGCGAGACCCTGATTTGGGACGCCGGCAGGGGATTGAAGGTCGGTGAAGAGCGGAGCGTAACGTTCACGGCCCGCCGAATCGATGAGTAAGCACTTTCGGCCCGCCACGGCGCAGCAATCTACTGGGTGCATCCAGCTTTTGTTCACGCTTCATGGTCAAGGTTGGGGTGCGGGCAAGGATGGGTAAAACTCAACAAAGGCACGTGAAATTCCGCGGAGTTGAACTGTCCCACCTGGTCCGCAAACCGACGGCTGGGCGGCAGCGAGTTAAACGTAAGAACCGCCTATCGGACGTTGAACTCGCGCAGGTCCAGGTTTGAAACCTGTCCACCAATACAAAGTGCCGGCGAGGGCATCCTTGCACATGCGCCACCCTGCTGCTTGGCTTGTTGATCACTGCTTCTTCCGCTGGTAGATGATCAGGCTGGCGCCCGTTCCTGGCATGGTCTTGAATTCCTTGGGGCGATCCGTTTCAGGAGGCCGATCCTTGATGCTGGGTTTCGCAAAACAGATCCGCAGGGTGTCCCCATCAAGCTCGTAAATCCCAATCATGGTCAGGGGTTCGTTCCTTCCCGTCTTCCCCTGCATGTCGATGGTCGGGGGGTTCTTGGAGGGGTCGAGCTTGAAGGTCAGCCGAAAGTCATGCAGCGTATAGTGGTCCTCCTGGATGACCGCTTGCGCGTCGCCTACCTTGTCTTGGGGGAGTTTCTGGCCGTTCACCTCGATCGAGACGACCGTCCACGTCCCTTGCATAGATTGCATGTCCTTCTGGGGCGCTGCGGTGCTGGGAGGAACGGCCCCCGCGCACAATGCCAAAAGACCAATTACGGGGATCGTCCGCATGGGAAACATGATGGACCTGCCCTTGGAGATAGTGCGGTTGGAACACTACATCCTGATTCGCTCCCGGCGTGGTGACATTTGTCCACACTCCAAGGTAGGGGGAGGGCGAGACGAAAACGGCCGCGTTTTTGGCTTGCAGCGGCTCCTGTTGCGCGCGACGATCACGGGCACTCTTGGCAGCAAAGGAAACGTCATGCGTCGAACAGCCACACGTCCCCGGATCGGGCGTCGCCCCGTCCTGTCCCTGGTGCTCATCCTCGCCTGGGCGGACGCCCACCATCGGCGCACAGGTACCTGGCCAACGCGCTCTTCCGGGTGGATCGCTGAAGCACCGGGTGAGACCTGGGCGGCCGTGGAAATGGCTCTGCGCTCGGGGAGCCGTGGCCTGCCCGGGGGCTCGTCGCTTGCCCGGTTACTGCAGGAGCATCGCCGGGCTGGGGAGCTGCCGCCAGCTCGGCCGGCGGACAGCGGCCGACAAGAGGGGCTATGTTTAATTGATCTGCATCAATGTTAATACGGAGCCGGTGCCGCAGGCCGAGTAGGTATCAGCGAGTTTTGAGAATCTCGGTTCGTCCTGAATGTCGTGTGCGTGGGGTCATTGTTGCCACTTGGTCCCCGTTGGGGAGTCATGCCGTGTTCCACCGCCTCGTGATTCGACCGCGCGCGGGCCGCGGGTTTACCCTCATTGAGCTGTTGGTCGTGATCGCCATCATCGCCGTGCTGATTGGCCTGCTCTTGCCCGCCGTGCAAAAGGTGCGCGAGGCTGCCAATCGCCTGAAGTGCCAGAACAACCTCAAGCAACTCGGCCTGGCGATGCACAACTATCACGACAGCTCGGGTCAGTTCCCGATCGGCTCGCAGGGCCGCGTGCCGCCGACCTGCTACTATCCGGGCCAGCAGGGCGTGCCGGCGACCCCGGTGCCGCTCCGCACACCCTTTATGCCCTATCTGCTGCCGTACTTCGAGCAAGACAACGTCTATAAGCTCTACAATTTCAGTCAACCCTACAACAACGCGGTCAACGCGGCCGCCATCGGTATCAAGTTGATGCTCTTTCAATGCCCGTCGGCCGAGGCCCGGCCGGAGTTTACCGGCAGCGGTGGCGCGATGGATTACAAGGGCAATTACGGGCTGAACTGGGGCCGGTGGAATTTCTGCGACCAGGGCGGGCCGAGCTCGAACCCGGCCCCGCTCAATGTCGGTGTCGCCGGTCGGGCCCCATTTTATCTCAACTTCGGCTCCCGGCTTCCGGCCATCACGGACGGCACCAGCAACACCTTGCTGTGGCTGGAGGTGCTCCAGGGCCAGGGCGAGAGCGCGCCCCTGGATCGTCGCGGCCGGCTCTGGAACGATGACAGCGGCTGTTATCAGGTCTCG
>JBGQLF010001144.1:0-4060 GCA_041499985.1 Gemmataceae bacterium | reverse complement strand
GCAACCGGTCCGTCGCTGAAGTAACTAAAAAGGTCGCACTAATATACTAAAAGATCAAAAGGACGAATCCGAGGGGCCAAAGGAAATCTTCGAGAGGCCAAAGGGGGAGTGTCGGCTAATTCTCGGACGGACTCCTAGCCCGAAACCTGGTTGCCAGGCAGCAGCAACCGCACGGGCCGCCCGGCGGGGTCGCCGCATCGTTCGCCCGGCTGCACACCAAGGCAACCAACACAGAGCTTGAATAGGATGGCCAACGAGCGTCCGCGCATCCCTGCCCGCGAAGTGCCAGACCAAGGGAGAGTCGAACCTCTAGTCGCACCTCGGACAGAACTGGAACCGTGTTTGAGGAATGTATGCAACACTGAACCGTTGTGCAACAAAAAAACGGACCGCGGTCCTCGTGCCCTCGTGCGGCAAGATGCGGAAACCAGCACGCTAAAGATGGCTCAAGCGGTGCTCCAGCAGGACTACGGACTACTCCGGCGCCGCTGCATGTTTCCCGCCCACCACCTGAATGACTTCCGCGAGCATCGTGACATCTTCCCTCGTGGCAATGACGAGAATGCGGCCTCGGGAATTGCGGCGGGCGACCTCCGCATCCGGTCGGCAGGAGGCATTGGCTTCGGCATCCAGTTCCAGGCCCAGGCACTCCAGCCCGGCACAACTCACCGCCCGTACCTCGGCCGCGTGCTCGCCGACACCGGCCGTGAAGACCAGCGCATCGACGTCCCCTAACGTCACCGCCAGGGCACCGATAGCCTGCCGGACGCGGTGCGTGTAGACGGCCAGGGCCACCCGGGCGCGCTCATGCCCCGCTTGGGCCGCTGCCAGGATTTGCCGCATGTCGCCGGAGATCCCTGACACACCCAGCAAACCCGAATCGCAATTAAGCGCCGTTTCGACCTGCTCCGCGGTCAGACCGTGGTTCTGCTGCACGTGCAGCACGATGCCCGGATCGAGGGAGCCGCTGCGCGTGGCCATCATCAGCCCTTCCAGAGGAGTGAACCCCATCGTCGTATCCACACAGCGACCGCCATGCACCGCCGATGCGGAACAGCCATGACCCAAGTGGCAAATCACCAGGCGCAGCGCTTCGACCTGTCGGCCGAGCATCTGCGCGGCTCGGCGCGTGCAGTAGGCATGGCTCAGGCCGTGGAATCCGTAGCGACGGATGCCCCAAGCGCGGGTCCAGGTTTCGGGCACCGGATAGGTGCGGGCCTCGGGCGGCAGCGTAGCGTGGAAGGCCGTGTCGAAAACAGCCACCTGCGGCACACCGGGCAACTCTGCCTCCGCGGCTGCCAGCGCTTCCAGACTGGGCGGGTTGTGGAGCGGTGCCAAGTCGCTGAGCGCGGCCAGGCGGGCACGGATTTCCGGAGTGACCCGGACCGAGGCGGTGAATTCCCCGCCGTGGACTACCCGATGCCCCACCGCGGCCAGGCCAGAACGATCCGGCAAAGCGACCGGGGAGATGTGCGTCAGGTCGTGAACGACGCGCCGCGCGGCCTCACCCTGTCCTCTCCAGCCCACCTCGTCGGAGTGCACGGCGCCGTCCGGACCGGAATACTGATAATGGGTCCTGGAACTGGCCCAGTCCGCCTCGCCATGGGCGATAACCGTCTGGCCGGCCGACTCCATGAGCGCGGCTTTCAGACTGCTGGAGCCGGCGTTCAGCAACAGGATTCTCATAATAGACTCTCCGCAATTGGGTGGCCGGGGCTGAGGCTTTGCAAAGCCCCGGACCGGGATGCCACCGCCAGGGCTTCCGAAGACTCCAGCCCTGGCCACCCGGCCGACCAGCTGCACGCTTTTGTCCGTCGAGGCTACCGTCGGGGAGGGAAGAATAATTCATGAAAGACGTTCACATTGCCAAGCGCATCCTTGCGTGTACGTTTGGTGCCCTGTTAAAATAAGGGCAACCCGAACCCGATTCCGCTCAGGCGCGTCGGTACCAGGGTAGAGGCCGCGTTCACCGGCCCTGGTGGCCGGCACGGCGAGTCGTCCAGCAGAAAGGGGACCTTATGAGTTCCAGTCTCAGCCCGGCCCTGGATGCCAGTGTCTTAGTTCTCAATAAGCTCTTCATGGCCATCCATGTGATCTCCGTGCGGCGGGCCTTTTGCCTGCTGTGCAAGGATCTGGCCGAGGTGGTGAGCCTGGAAGACGGCCAATTCGCCACGTACGACTTCGAAACCTGGCGGGAAGTCAGCGTGTACCGGGCCCAGCACTTTCGTCAGGAGGACGACGATTGGATCCGGACCGTCAACAGTGAGATCCAGGTGCCACGGGTCATTCGCCTGACCGGCTACGAAAAGTTGCCCAAGCAGACCGTGAAGTTCAACCGCCGCAACATCTTCGCTCGGGATAACAACCAGTGCCAGTACTGTGGCCGGAAGTTTCCGACCTCCGAGCTGAGCTTGGACCACATTGTCCCCCGCAGCCAGGGCGGGGAGAGCACGTGGGAAAACGTGGTGTGTGCCTGCGTGAACTGCAACGTGCGCAAGGGAGGCCGGACGCCGAAACAGGCCCATATGAGCCTCATCCGCAAGCCGGAAAAGCCCAAGCGCAGCCCGATGCTCAACCTCAAGCTGACGCACAGCAAGTACCAGTCGTGGCGGACCTTCCTGGATAACGCCTACTGGTCGGTCGAACTGAAATAAGGTGGCGAGCGAGGACGCCGGTTCTCGCTCGCCTTTTCTCTACAGCTTCAGGCGCAGATCGAGCGCGGCTTCCAGTCGTGGGTTGGAGAGCAGCTCGGCCAGGGCGTATTCCAGCTGATGGCGGATCACCTCCAGCGGGCTGATGTCGCCGACAATTTGCCGCGCTGCCTTCTCCAGTTCGCTCCGCTGGGTCTTGAATTCGTCGTCGGTCAGAGCACGGACCTGAATCAGCAGCTGCACCACCTTGTCCCCGATCTGAACCGCTCGGTCGGGATCCAGCCCCGCCACGAGACGGCCTACTTCCTCGGACACCTCTTCCCGCAGCTGCTTCCACTCCTTCGCTGCCAGCGGTCGCACCCGGCTCAGAGCCCCGCGCAACAGCTCCACCGGATCGGGAAAATCGTCGCCATACAAGGCGATGTACGACGCCAGTTGGCGGGCCGTGAATTGCCGCAGCAAGGCGGACGCGCGCTGCCGGGCGGCATCGGTCATCTCCACGCTATCATCCAACTCGGGCGCTTCGTCCTCGGTCAGCTCGTCCAACTTTTCCTCTAACTCACTAATGAGTTCGTCATCAGTGCCGTCGGCCAACGCGGTCCGCAGGTCGATGAGCAGGTGGGCATAAGCCTCACTGACCTTGGCCCGCTGGCGGGGACCCGGCCGCTGGCTCGTTTCCGGAGCCAGTTTCTTGAGCATTTTCAGTTGCTCCGGGTTGATGCGCAACTGGTGCAGCGCTCGCAGCGCCGCGACCTCCATGCTGAGCTCGTTCACGGAGGTTTTTTGGCCCCTGGAGGGATCCTGGGCCGGAGCCGGCAAGAGCAGCACGAGAGGAATCAAAGGGAGCAGCAACCAACCGGCGGGGGCAAGGCGAAGCGACATGAACGTCTCCTCGAAAAGGCGCCCAAGGTCTCAGCAGTTCCATACCGTATGGGCTTGCCTACGATAGCAGAGTTGGGCCGCGCTGCCAATTCGGTTTATGGGATGGTTCCAACCTGAGTGGCACACCCTGACCGCGCGGCCGTCCTTTGGCTAACATCAAGGGGGCCATGCTTCGCGAACTGTCGGTGCAAAACCTGGCTCTCATTGAAGACGTCCGCGTCGAGCTACAGCCAGGCTTCTGCGCCTGGACCGGGGAGACCGGTGCGGGCAAGACGCTCCTGCTGCAAGCGCTCGGCTTGCTGCTCGGCGAGCGTGGCTCCAGCGAGCTGATCCGGACCGGCGGCGACGAGCTGCGCATCACCGGGCGCTTCGAGCTGACGCGCGCGGAGTTGCGCCGTGAAGTGGAGCAGCATCTGGGTGTGGGACTGGAAGAGGACGAACTTATCCTGACGCGGCGCTTGACGCGGGCCGGCCGCAGCTATGCTTACGTCAATGAACAACCCGTCGCTGTTGCTACCCTACGCCGG
>JBGQLF010001143.1:0-4066 GCA_041499985.1 Gemmataceae bacterium | reverse complement strand
CAAAGTTCGTGATGTCGAAAGCCCAGCCCACCCCGCGGTTAAGACCCCAGGTGCCGATGCCCGTGAACGTTTGATAGGTAACGGCTGCTATCCCGAGGAGTAGAACGCTGAAGGATACGAGGAAAGCCGCCCACCACAGGGCGCCGGCCCGACGTTCTAGAGGCGCGCATACATCAGCCGTCACCTGGGCCAGCGTCTTGTTCCCCTCAATGAGCGCCGGATCCGTAATCAAACGTGTTTCTGTCATGTCGCTGCCCTTTCCGCCGCCGGCCGATTGCGAACCACGGAGAGGTAACTCACCGCCGACTGGACGTTAAGCTCCTCCAGCACGTGATACGCCCGCGTGCTCCTTGCCAAACGGGCGGCGCGACTCTGGGGATCATTCAGGTCGCCAAAGATGATGACCTTGGTGGGGCACGATTGCTGGCAAGCCGTCTGTATATCGCCGTCGGCGACAGCTCGCCCCAGGCGGCGCGCCTCGATCTTGCCTTCTTGAATTCGCTGTACACAAAGGGTGCACTTTTCCATGACGCCGCGGCTCCGCACCGTGACATCGGGATTGAGCACCAGGTTCTGCAATTGATCATCGTGGGCATAATCGAACCAGTTAAAGCGGCGTACTTTGTAAGGGCAGTTGTTGGCGCAGTAGCGGGTTCCGACGCAGCGATTGTAGACCTGCTGATTCAGGCCCTCGTCGCTATGAACGGTGGCCAGAACCGGGCATACCACCTCGCAGGGCGCATTGCCACAGTGCTGGCAAAGCATCGGCTGGTGGGCTACGTCCACCTCGGTATCTCTCGTGGCGCCTCCATCCACGGGCGATTTCGAAGGAGAGGAGTAATAGCGATCGATCCGCATCCAGTGCATCTCGCGGTGCCGACGCACCTCGTCTTTGCCGACCACCGGAATGTTGTTCTCCACCTGGCAGGCAATCACGCAGGCCGAACATCCCGTGCAGCCATTGAGATCAATGGCCAGTCCCCAGCGTGGACCGGTAACGGGATGATCGTCGGGCCAAAGGTCTTCATTGGGTTCTGCCGGCGGACGGCTCTGGCCGGCGTGCAGCAGGGCGGGCAGCGTAGTTTCCCGAATGATCGGCAGCGGTTGCCGACCCAAGACCTCCGCCGAAGGTACTCGAAGCGTCGGTTGATCCTGAGTACAAGCCAGTTCCTGGCGCCGGTTCGTTTTCTCCAAACGCACTCCATCCCGCACGTGCTGGATAACACCATCTCTCCAGCTGAGCAGAGGAGCGGCATTCACGCCTACTTTGCCGTTGGCCCCCAGCGTCGGTCGCGCCTCCAACCAGGGGGGACCGATCTGGGCGAATCGTTCGCTCAACGAGCTGCCATATCCCAAGGCGACAGCAACCACCTGATCATGCTGTCCTGGCTGAATGACCACGGGGAGTTCCAAACTTTCCCCTCCCGGGGCCCAAAACTGCAGACGCACCACGTCCCCCTGGCTCAACCCCAGTCGACCAGCCTCTGCCGGAGATAGGCACGCGTAATTGTCCCATGTGACCTTCGTAATCGGATCGGGCAATTCCTGTAACCAGGGATTGTAGGCGTGGCTGCCGTTCAGCATCCCCACCTTGGCATGCAGGACCAATGTAAAGGAGCCTTCGGGGGAGCGAACTGGCCGGAGCCGGCGAATGGGAGTGACGGCCGCCTGGTTGAACGGACGCACTGTCGCTGCCGGATATTTGCGTTCAGTCGCCGCAAATGTGGAGGCCGCGGAAATGGGACCAAATCCTGCCGGTGAAGTCGCATTGCCTACCGTGGAGGCGCCCAATTGCGGCATCGGCCTGGTGTTGACCCGGACAGAGCCATCTTGGAGGGCCTGATCCCAGAATTCCTGAAAGCTAATGGTAATTAAGGCGCGCGGGTAAACCTGCGTTTGCCAGCTTTCGCGCAACTGCTCATAAGTAGACCGGGGCCTTCCCATCCAGGCCGACAGAGTCTCCAAGACCGAACGGGGCTCGCCCATAGGCTGAAGAGTCGGTTGGTAAAGGCTGACCACTCCATCCACCGCTTCCGCGTCGTTCCATGATTCAAGGTAATGAGGCTCTGGGCACACGTAATGGGCTTTGGTCGCAGTCTCGTCTAGTCCAGAAGCGAAGCTCACGACGAGGGGCACGGCACGCAAACTTTCCGTCAGGGCCTGGCCTTCCGGGAAGTCGTACAAAGGATTGCTTCGATAAACAAACAAGGCACCCACCTTGCTTTGGCGAATCTCTTCGAGCAATTCTTGCAAATCGTGATCGTTGCTCTGGTTTTGATAGGAGGGTCTCACCACGTCGAGAGTCGTGCCATAATTCCGCAGCAGGTGGTTCAAGAAATTGCATATCCGTTGCTGGGCAACGTCCTCGCTGCCGCATAATACCAGGCACCGGCCTCGAGCATTCCAGAGGCGTTGAACCAGGTCATCCAGAAAGGCAGAGGGGATCTGAACATCACTTTCGCCACGATCCCAGGGGACACCTGCTATTTGGGCAACTCGTGCGGCCAGCAGCGTCATGACCAGCCCCAGTTCGCCAGGAGGCAGGCACAGCCTTTGGTCGGCTTTTGTTCCTGTCAATGAGAGAAGGCTTTCGAATTGCACGTGGTAAGACAGGTGCGGGACAGGTCCTTGCAAATAGCGGCCTGCCTGGTAATCGGCGGCAAAACCCACGGGCGCAATCCAGGTGCCCAGGAAATCGGCGGCAAAACTGATAATCACGTCGGCCTGTTCCAGACTATAACGCGGCAAGACGCGCAGGCCGTGAGTCTGAAAATGAGCTTCGGAAATGGCGGAGCAGGAGAACGGATCGTAGACCACGTGGCGGGCGCCCGGAAAACCAGCCAGGAATTGCGCGATAGACTGGCGCGTGGTCGGGCTCGTAATCGTGCCCGATAGAAACCGGACCTGCTTTCCCTGGCGGCGTATCTCTTCAAGCTGGGAGCGGATTTCCGTGTCCACGCCGCTCCAGGTTGTTGTTTCACCATTTTTCAAAGGATGCTGGACACGAAGGCGATCATAAAGTCCAAGAATGGAAGCTTGACCGGTGGCGCACAAGCCGCCCTTGGAAAGAGGATGGTTTGGGTTTCCCTCCAGCTTGATCGGTCGCCCGTCGCGAGTCTTCACCAAAATGCCGCAACCTGCATTACAACCCCCGCATGTCGAAGCATACACGAGAGGCCGGCCGGGAATCATACCTTCCGGCAGAGCGAGGGGAGGGACGGCATTGTGCACGGGAGCCCGCTGGCATCCTGCGGCCACCGCCCCCGTGAAGGCGAAGCCGGCAAGTTTCAAAAACGTTCGCCGGTTGAATTCCTCTTCGCTCATGTCCAAGGACCGTTTGTTATCCAGCATGAGTTTCTCTTTTATGGTTTGCCGCACCCAAGTTACCGGCGGACGCCGCGACCAACTGCTTCCTCAATAGTGGCAGGTCGCACAATCCGTGGACGGGGAAATTTTTTTGCCGGCGACGTCTTTGTGATCCTTATGGCACCGCAGGCACCAACCCATGGAAAGGCTGGCCGACTGTCGCATCACGTCCATGGTTTGGACCGGACCATGACATTCCTGGCAAATCACCCCTGCGTTGACGTGCGCCCGATGATCAAAGCGGGTATAATCGGGAAGGTTGTGAACCCTGACCCAGGTAATAGGTTGAGTTTTTTTGCCGGCTTCGGGCTGCAATTGGTCGCCCAGACCAAGAGCATCATAAAGTTTTTGCAAATCCGGAGAGATTTGGCGTTTCGGCGGACGCCCTTCCTGCCGAGCCTTGTCCGCCTCGGCATGAGTGGCATCCCAACTGGCGGTCACCAACCGATGGCAATTCATGCACAAGCTGGCCGGGGGAATTCCCGCATGAGGGCCTTTCGTTGCGCTGTAATGGCAGTAAAGACAAGCTATCCCCAGATCGCCGGCATGGAGCTTGTGCGAATAAGCGATGGGCTGCGTGGGTTGGTAACCCTCCTGATTACCGGGGAAAGCATAGGTGCGAAGGTGAACAATCAAGGCGACGAGGCTCGCCCCAAGCCCAGCCAGCAGCAAATAAGTCAGAAAGGGCCTTTTCAACGAT
>JBGQLF010001142.1:0-4070 GCA_041499985.1 Gemmataceae bacterium | reverse complement strand
CGTTTGTCACTGCCCCGGCTCAGGGGTGGGGTTGGCGATATCAAATCCTCCCCTACATCGAGCAGGAAAACCTCTTCAACGTGGCCCAAGGCCTGGACTCCCAGATCCGGACAACGGGGGTTGCTCTTTACAGCTGTCCGTCCCGACGGCCTCCAACCCTCGTAAACACCATTCTGCTGAATGACTATGCTGCCAGCCCGGGGTCCACTTGGTGCGTGGCAAACGACCCGAAGGTGTACACCGGCGTCATTATCGTCGGCTTTGTCCAGAGTAGGAACCCGGCATGGACAAAGATGAGTCCAATCCGGATAAGCGACATTACCGATGGTACGAGCAACACACTGCTGTTGGGCGAGAAATTCGTGACGATCGAAAACTACCGAACAGGACTCGAGTGGGGCGACAATGACAACTGGACCGTGGGTGGCACCTGGATCACGACCCGTTACGCCATCCACCAGCCCCGCCAGGACCAACTCGCGTCCACGGCGACACAGGAAGTAGTCCCGCCGAATTCAAACGGTCAGTGCGGCCCCTGGCATGGTCCCCCGCCCTCGAATGGCACCGGCTATTACGATTACTGGGGTTCGGCCCATCCCGGCGGCTTCAACGCGGCCATGTCGGACGGGTCGGTCCGCGTGATCCGTTACGAGATTAACCTCAGTGTCTTGCAGGCCCTAACCAACCGGGCCGATGGCCTTGTGGTGGATCAGAATGCCCTGTAAAGGATGAGGAAGGAGGAAGGATGAAGAGTCTCTCCTTCATCCTTCGTCTTTCCCAGAGGAGGCTGGGCCGATGAGGCGACCGCAGCGCTCGGTTCTTCACGTCGTCCTGGTGCTCGCCGGATTAGGATTGAGTGGCTGTTCCCCCAAGCCCGTGATCGTGGGGTCATCCAAGGAGTTCCAGAACCTGATCTTCATCGCCCAGGCCTACATCGATGCGGCCGACGGCAAATTGGGCCGGCCTCCCAATAATGTCGACGAACTCAAGCCGTTCCTGGAAGGGATGGGCGACCCGAACGAGATCCTGGTCTCTCCCAACGACGGCTTGCCCTACGTGATCGTCTGGGGCGTGAAACCGGGGAGGTCTCCCATCGCGTACGAGCAGCAGGGGAAAGACGGGCAACGCATTGTCGTCGGTTCGAACTTGATGCCCTGGCGGGTGACGGAGGAGGGATTCTCCCGCTTGCGGTTTCCGCCCGGGCAGAAGCCGCCGTCCACGAAATGATGCTCCCTGATTCCTTCGGTGTCTTTCGGAGGTTTTCTATGTTCCCCCTATCCCGCCTGCGCCGGCATTCCTTTACGCTCATCGAGCTGCTGGTGGTTATCGCCATCATCGCCGTCCTCATTGGGCTCCTCCTGCCGGCCGTCCAGAAAGTGCGCGAGGCCGCCAACCGCATGAAGTGCCAGAACAACCTCAAACAAATGGGGCTGGCCCTCCACAACCACCACGACACGTATGGCGTGTTTCCCAGCGGTGGCCGGGTCTATAGCGACACGCGAACTCTCACCGCTGGCGGGACTCCGGCCACCATTCCCGATCAGCGCTGGGGCTGGGGCTACCAGATTCTCAACTACGTGGAACAGAGTAATCTCTGGAATACACCGACGAATACCGTGGCCCGGGGGACGCCGGTACCCCTTTACAGTTGCCCGACCAAACGGCCGCCGACGATCTTCAATGGCTTGGCCATGATCGACTACGGCGGCAATGGCGGCGATACGGACGAGAACGACCCCAACCCTACCGGCGCCTTGGCGCGCATCCCTCCGGGCGGCACGACGATGAACAACCGCATTAGCTTCTCCAGCCTCACG
Organism: Gemmataceae bacterium; assembly: GCA_041499985.1. GTDB lineage: Bacteria > Planctomycetota > Planctomycetia > Gemmatales > Gemmataceae > JBGQLF01. Next base: position 2,253 of record JBGQLF010001142.1, on the reverse strand, counting down.
GACGGTAGCTCCAACACGCTGCTCGTGGGGGAGAAATTCGTCTCCACAACCTTGTACGCGGGAGCGGACGCTGCCTCCACAGGCGGCTATGGCCATCAGTGGGGCGACCTCAACGGCTATTACGCGGGCTGGGGCTGGGACACTATTCGCTTCGGCCGCTTGCAGCCACGGCAGGACGATGCCTCGCTCAATTACCGGGGTCGAACCCCGCTGGACACCACTCCCCAGATCACCGTCGATTTCTTCGGCTCGCCCCATCCCGGCGGCTTCAACGCCGTCCTGTGTGACGGCTCCGTGCGAGCGATTCACTACGCGATCGACCTCACGGTGCTGAAGTCACTCTGCAACCGCAGTGACGGTCGGGTCTTCAGCCCGAACGATCTCTAAAGGATGAAGGATGGAGGATGATCCTCGATCCCTCATCCTTTCATTTCCGCGTGAACCGGTCGAACACTTTGATCACCGGCAGCACATTGCCGTCGTCGTCGAAGAAACCGCGGCTCCGGGTTGGTCCCGTGACGGCCGGCTCCCACCAGAAAACGCCGATCCCGCGCTGGTTGGGCGTGTTCAACACGATGCGGTTGACCTCGTCGAGGAACTCCTTCTGTCCTTCGGGCGTCTCGGGAAAGGGCGCGGCCTTCTTGCGGTATTCGGTGGGCCGCCAGCAGTAGGCCACTTCCACAAGCATGATGTCCTTTTGATACTCCGTGGCCATGAAGTGAAGATTGTCACGGAGATCCAACAGGGTGCCGTGCCACCAGGGGTAGTACGACTGCCCGATGACGTCATACTCGACGCCGAAGGAGTGGAGCTTGTCGAAGAAGTCCTTGGTGCGACGTTTGTCCCCGCCGCGATCGATGTGGATCATGATCCGGGGCCGGGGTCCCGGACCGTGGCCGGCGTCCACTCCGCGAATGCCAGCTTTGACCAACTCGGCGAATCGGTCCCAGTGAAGCGGCAGCCGGCCGTCCGGCCAGAGCATGCCGCCGATGACCTCGTTGCCGATCTGAACCATGTCCGGGGGCACGCCCGCGTCCCGGAAGGCGTTGATCGAGTCGCGCGTGTATTCGAACACCGCTTGCACCAGCTCCGCGGGCGCCTTGCCCGTCCAGGCTGCCGGGAGGAACTGCTTGCCCGGGTCCGCCCAGGTGTCGGAGTAGTGGAAATTCAGGAGGAACTTGAAACCCAACTTCCGCGCGTCCTGCGCCAGGGCAATCGTGTACTTCAAATCGTTCGGCAGCCGGTTGGGCGAGTGGAACAGCCGCAGGCGAATCCAGTTGTAGCCATGATCCTTGAAGATCTGGAGGCCGGGCTTGGCTTGCCCATCCTCCTTGAATACGACGCCGCGGTCCTCGGCCTGCTTCAGGAACGACAGGTCGGCACCGATCGCGTAGTCCGCCGCAGGCGCCGCCCCGCTGGCCACCGCGAAGGCAGTCAGTACGGTCAGCAGCTGACTGAGTCGTCGCATGTCAAGCTCCTGGCTCGCCAGGGTTATGATCGACCAAGACAGTTTTCTAGGGCGCCGTCACCGTCTTGATGCCCACGTCGATAACCAGATTCTGACTGTTACTCTCCGTCAACGTGACTTCTAACGGAGACTTGTCACCCTTGAACTGCCCCTGGAAGAGATAATCCACATAGGGGGGATACTCGGCCTGGCTGGGGTACAGTTCGATGCGTTGTTTGCCGAGCGGAATTCCCTGACGGGTCGGTCCATTGGATACGAACGTGCCGTCGGCCGGTTGGTAGATTGCCAGCGACCGGACCCTCCGACCTTCCTCCGTGCCCACGAAATAGATAACTAGAGTTTCCCCACCTTTTAACGGAATCGGCTGGCCGTTCTTCACCACCTTGCCTTTGATGGGGACGCCCCGGATGCCATCGCTGTTACAGCTCAGCGCCAGGACGAGAAAGGCTAACCACACTCCCCAATAGATCGAAATACGCTGTCGGACTCGCATGCTGCTACTCACTCAGGCCCCTGGAGGTCCTGCGAGCCGAGCGGGATCTTTCTCTCGGTCCCGCTCGGCTCGCAGGACCAACACCGGGGGATAACTCTCTTAGTTGTTGTCAAGGCCGTCCGAGGCGCTGCCGTCCCGCGGGTTCAGAGCGCGCGAAAGGTCAATTCCAAGCCGCCGACGCCGGGCAACTGGACGTGGTGAATAAGGACATCGCCCGATGCAATGCGGCGCTGCAGGAATAAGCGGGACCGTCGGCGCGGGTAATCGGTTAACGACGCTGGCGCGTGATCTG
>JBGQLF010001141.1:0-4081 GCA_041499985.1 Gemmataceae bacterium | reverse complement strand
CCCTGCGGCGCGGCGTGCCGTTTCGGGTCAACGTGTTCGTCGGGGGACCACCCGCGCTGATGGTCGCGGCCGTCATGCCGCTCCCAGAAGGATTACCCGAGTTGGCCTTTGCCGGAGCGCTGGGCGGCCGGCGCGTTCCCCTGGTCTGCCAGCCGGAACAGTTGCCCATCGTCGCCGAGGCTGACTTTTGCATCAGCGGAACGGTCGATCCGGAACGCCAGCTTCCCGAGGGACCGTTCGGCGACCACCTGGGCTACTACAGTTTGGCACACCCGTTCCCCGTGCTCAATGTCGAGCACGTCTACCACCGAGAGGGGGCCGTCTGGCCGTTCACGGTGGTAGGCCGGCCGCCCCAGGAAGATACCTGTTTTGGCCAGCTGATTCATGAGTTAACCGGTCCCATAATTCCAACGGTGGTTGGCGGGGTCCACGCGGTACATGCGGTCGATGCCGCGGGCGTACACCCGCTGCTGCTGGCGATCGGCAGCGAGCGCTACGTGCCGTACGCCGAGCGCCGCAAACCGCAAGAGCTGCTGACTTGCGCCAACGCGATTCTCGGACAGGGCCAACTGTCGCTGGCCAAGTATCTTCTCATCGTGGCCCGCGAGGATGATCCCGACCTGGATATCCACGATATTCCCGCTTTTTTCCGCCATCTGCTGGAACGGGTCGATTGGCGCACCGACCTGCATTTTCAAACTTGCACCACCATCGACACGCTCGATTACTCCGGCAGCGGACTGAATCAGGGATCCAAACTGGTCATCGCCGCAGCCGGTCCGCCTCGCCGCTCGCTGGGCACGGCGGTGCCGGAGCGGCTCACCCTTCCGGATGGGTTTACCGAGCCGCGCGTGTGCTTGCCGGGGATCTTGGCCATCCAGGGACCGGTCTACCCAATAGCGGCCGCTGCGCCGGGCACGCCGGCTCCCGCGGAACGATTCTGCGAGGCCTTCGGTCCGGGTGCGGCGCTGAGCGGGTTTCCGCTCGTCCTTCTGGTGGAGGACAGCGCCTTCGTCGCCCGGACACTGAACAATTTCCTGTGGGTGACCTTCACGCGCTCCAACCCGGCGGCGGATGTGCACGGCATCGGGGCGTTCACCTGGCAAAAACACTGGGGCTGTCAGGGGCCCCTGGTGATTGATGCCCGGATCAAACCGCATCATGCGCCGCCCTTGGAGGAAGACCCGGCCATCACGCGGCGCGTCGATGCTCTGGGAGAACCCGGCGGGCCATTGCATGGACTCATCTGAGACGTAAAGGAATCGAGTAATCGGAGGAAGCCAATGGTCGCTAGGTGTGATCGACGTGAGGTATTGCGGCAGACAGCCGGGGCCTGTTGGGCGGCTGTTCTAGGCGATGCTGCCGTTGGACCGACCGCAATCGCGCAACCCTTGGAGCCCAACAAGGGCGGGGTCGTCGGCCAACCGCTGGCGGCTCGGGCGGGGATGGAAGTGCTGGCGGCTGGAGGCAATGCGGTCGATGCCGCCGTTGCCGCGGCTCTGGTTGCCGGCGTGGTTGCGGTCCACTCTTGCGGCATCGGTGGCTATGGCGGACATATGGTCCTCGCACGCGCTGGCAGCCGGAAGGTCACCGCCATTGACTTCAACTCGACCGCTCCGCAGACTGCTCGGGAAGACATGTTCCCGCTCGATGACAAGGGCGCCGTCAAGGGAGGCGTCAACACGCATGGCTGGCTGGCCGCGGGCGTTCCCGCCACGCTCGCAGGGCTGCAACTGGCGCTGGACCGGTATGGCACCCAGTCATTCCGCCAACTTGTGCAGCCAGCTATCCGCCATGCCCGTGAAGGCTTCCCGGTCACACCGTCGTTGGCGGCGGCGCTGCGTTCGGCTCGAAACCAATTGAGGAAGGACCCGGCATCGGCCCGGTTGTTCCTCAAGCAAGGCGAACCGCTACCCGCCGGCAGTACATTTCGCAATCCCGACCTGGCGGCTTTGCTCCAGACCTTGGCCGAGCGCAACTCGGTGGACACGTTTTATCGCGGCGATCTGGGGCGGCGGATCGCGGATGCCTTTCAGAGGCACCATGGCCTGGTCACCGCCGCGGATTTGGCCGCCTACCACGCCCGCGAAGTGACGCCTCTGGAACTCACCTGGCGCGGATATACGGTTTGCACGGCTCCACTCACCGCGGGGGGAGCGACTGTGCTCCAGACTCTGACGACCTTGAAGGCCCTCGGCTGGGAACAATGGCCGGCCGACGACCCCAAGACACGCCGGGCTTGTCTGGAAGCCTTGCGCCTGGCCTGGGACGATCGACTCACGCTCTTGGGCGATCCTGACAGGGTGGCGGTGCCAGTGGCACGCTTGTTGTCGGAGTCCCATGCCAAGAACCAGGCAGCGCAGGTGGAGACGGCGTTGCGCCAGGGCAAGCCGGTACACGCGGCCTCGGATGGCCGGGGCGCCTGCGGCACGATTCATCTGAACGCAGCCGATGCCCAGGGGAACATGGTGGCCTTGACGCTCACGCATGGCGGGGCCTTTGGAGCACAGGTCACGGTGGAAGGGTTGGGCCTGATCCTGGGCCATGGGATGTCGCGCTTTGATCCCCAGCCGGGAAAGCCCAACTCACCCGGGCCGGGCAAGCGCCCTCTGCACAACATGTGTCCCACGGTGGTGCTGCGCGACGGCAAGCCGGTCCTTGCCGTGGGCGCGACTGGCGGCCGCAAGATTCCCAACTCCGTCTTCACGGTCTTACTGCATTACGTGGGGCGAAACGCTTCGATCACCGAAGCCGTGGCTGCGCCGCGCCTGCACACGGAGGGCAACCTGGATTTGATGCTGGAGCCATCGTGGCCGGAAGCCGACGCCGCTTCCTGGCGGCAGCTGGGCTACACCATCCAGCGCGGACTCGGGGCAACCGTGCATGCGATCTGTCTCGCTGCGTCCTCGGGGCCCGGGCGGACTGCATCGCGTTGACGGACCAGGATCCGTTTAGGAGCCGCGTAACAACAACTTGGACACTGTCAATAGTATGTCAGCAGATGGGTGGCACGCCCTGAGTCTTCGAAGGACATGGCCGCCCTACCCCCTCACGCCCTTCGAAGACTCAGGGCGTGCCACCCTGCCGGCAGAACCTCCAGAGGAATCTCATGGACCTCACCCTACCACTTTGGACCGTGGCCCCCTTCGTCCTGCTCTTGCTGACGATCGGCGTCCTGCCGCTGGTGGCCGAGCGCTTCTGGCACTCCAACTGGAACAAGGGTCTCGTTACGGCCCTGTTGGCCGTGCCGCTGGCGGTCTACCTGATCGCTCTGGGACCGGCCACGGAGGGACAGAGCACGCAGGCCCTGGTGCACGAGTTGGAACAGTACGCCTCGTTCATCGTGCTGCTGGGAGCGCTGTATACGGTCGCCGGCGGCCTGGCGCTGACGGGCGATCTTCAGCCCAGTCCAGGCACCAACACTGCCTGGCTGGCTTTCGGTGCCGTCCTGGCCAACCTCATCAGCACAACCGGAGCGAGCATGGTGCTCATCCGCCCCGTCCTGCGCCTCAACCAACACCGGCGCCGAAGCCAACATATACCAATTTTCTTCATCTTCATCGTGAGCAATCTGGGTGGCCTACTCACTCCGCTCGGCGATCCGCCCTTGTTCCTGGGCTTCCTCAATGGTGTCGATTTCTTCTGGACGTTGAGCCTTTGGCCGGAGTGGCTGATCGCCAACGGCGTGGTTCTCACGGTGTTCTGGGTGTGGGACGCATGGGCAGTTCGACGTGAGCCGGCAAACGCGCAGGCCCCACGGATCGGACCGGGCGAGCCACTCCGCGTGCGCGGCCTGGTCAATGTCGTCTTGTTGGCGGGTATCCTGGCAGCAGTCCTCTTGCAGTCGGAGCAAGCCAGCACTCAAGTGTGTGCCGGGATCAGGCAGTTCGTTGCCTGCCCCGATCTGAAGTTGTTTTCACCCTGGGCTGAGCTCGGGATGGTGGGTATGGCTCTGCTGTCGCTGGTCTTGACTCCGCGCGGCCTGCGGGCTGCGAATAACTTCCATTGGGGGCCGATCACGGAGGTCGCAGTGCTGTTCGCGGGGATTTTCGTGACCATGGTGCCCGCGCTGGTGGTGCTG
>JBGQLF010001140.1:0-4091 GCA_041499985.1 Gemmataceae bacterium | reverse complement strand
CGCAGCTTCAAGAAATCGACATACACCCACTGGACGATCGATTGGGGACTGACCTTGTGGCCAATGCGCTCGTCGAGCTGCCGGCTGGCCCGTGCGAGCAGCTCGCGGTGAAAGCGGCGATAAGCCTCCGCCACGACGGGATCGCCCGGGGGAAGCCAAGAAGGAGGATCAGGGGGGAGCAATGGCGGCATGGCAGCTGCCCAATCCGTTTTGCTGTGGGAGGCAATTCCTTTGCGGAACTTTGTTCAGAGAGCGAGCCAGGTTAGTATCGCGAATCCCTCGGCCGATGGGAATACAGATTCGCTTCAACCTGCTCGGGTGCTTCTTGGTCCATTACTCCGGCAAAGAAGTTGGTCACGCACGCTTGTCCCGTAGCCGCAAGCGTCCCGCTTGCAGGCTCTTCGCAGCTACAAGCCAGCAAGCGAGACGCTTGCGGCTACGGGCCGGGCATCGCTCATCAATCGGACCGTCCGTGAGTTTCTTTTTCGCTGGCGTAATAAGAGCATCGCCGGGCGGCGAAGCCGAAGGAGACAGCTTCCGTGAGATGAACGCTCTTGGATGCATCTCGTAAAGATGTCTTTACTCGCGTGTAAACACAGCGCAAGGAGAGCCGTACACTGTCAGAAATCGCATGAAAACGGCTGGCAGCAAGAGGGGGCATGGGGTACGAGTGAAGGAGTCCCTTGTCCACGAAGAAGTTGTGTCAAAAACGGACCCCGTGAAGGTGAGAAACGCGGCTGCCTGGATTGGCCGGGCCGGGTGCATGAACCGACCGTGGCACGAGAATTGCTTTCCCTTCAACTGTCCCAATGAAAGGGTTAGCTATTCGGACCCATTCTGCATTCGCGCCGATCGTTAATGGAGAAAGAGCTTCTCGCATGCATGTACACCGGGCTCCCGCAACTCGGTCCGCACTCGAGCTGCGCACCGGGCTTCAGGCCGTGTCCCCTTCGGTCAGGAAATGGCGGACGTGGGCCCAAATAGCGTTTGGCGTCCGACCCCCGGCTGCCGCTGGAGCAGCAGCGCGGGGCAACCGGGACAGAATGCGCGTGTGATCAGGGATCCAAACCGGTTCAGACTCCTGACCGGTGGCCTCAAACTCAAAACGCCCATGAAACTCTTTTCCCAGTTCGCCAGGAAGTCCAAGTGTAACTTTAGCCGGCTACGGGGACCCCGACCCACACGGCCTCTGGATTTTGAATTCCTGGAGGATCGAATTCTTCTTGCCAGCAGTCCGGGAAATGTTTTTGCGACCTTTTCCGGCGTGCTGCTCAATTCCACCGACACGAGCCAGGTCAATATCGCGGTCCTGCCTGCCGATTTTTCAGGCAGCAACAGTCCTCTGCTGGGGTTTCACGTCAAGGCCGCCAACAGCAGCCTCCTGGACCCCGCCGCCGTCCACATCACCGATCGGGGCAGCCTGGCGACCGTCACTCCCACGTACAGCGCCAACAACGTGCGTGCGGGAGTGACCGACAGCGTCGTCTTGGCCCCGTTGGCTCTCTCGCACCAGTACACCGTCGCCATCCGCGGCGAGAACAACACCCAGGGGGCCTACGATCTGGAGGTTTTCATACCGGGGGACGTGGACAGCAACAGGGGGGATACTCTGGCCGATGGGACCGCTATTCGCAACCTGCTCGGGGCCCAGGCCGGAGACGGCAAGTACAAGGTTGAGGCGGACGCCAACCTGGATGGCACCATCACCGCTTATGACTACACCCAGTGGCGCACCGACAACGGCCTTAGCACCGACCTCAACCCGCTCGCCATCAACGTTCAGCTGACACCTACGCCGGTGACGCTGCCCGATAACTCGCTGGCGACGAACGTCGCGGCCGGCACGCTGAGCGGCACCACCAACCCCAACGACCCCGTGACCCTGGTGATGGGCGGCAACGCCAGCACCACCGCCAACAGCGCCGGCGCCTACTCCCTGCCCGTGACCCTGGCGCCCGGGACCAATACGCTGCAAGTGCAGGTCAGTGACGGTTTCGGTCAGCGGCGTACGGTGGCCCTCCAGGTCCGGCTTCAGCCACAAGATCAGCAACCACCGGTGATCACCGCTCAGCTGGTCAACGATACGGCTCCCGGCGGCGGTACCAATACGGACGGCCTTACCTCGGATCCCACGATCAGCGGGACCGTCACGGACGCCAGCCGGGTCACCCGCTTCCTGGCTGGCTTCGATAGTACGCCGACCAGCAGCTTCTTCGATGTCTTCACGGATCTGCGCCCCGATGGCAGCTTCACCTTCGACCGGGCGCGGTTGGAGCAGATTCGCGGGGCCTCCTTGACAGATGGCCCCCACACCCTGCACTTGCAGGCGGCCGATGAATTCGGCAACGTGTCGAGCTTCTTCGATGTGTTCTTCCAGCTGGATACCCTGGCACCCACGGCGAGTATTGGCCCGAGCGGGACGGTGACCACCACCTTCTCCGTTCTCGACGTTTTTTACAGCGAGCCGATGGCCGACTCCGCATCGCTGGCTGGCAACTATGCCTTGCAGATCGATGGTGGACCGAATGCTGGTCAGCCCGTTGGCATCAACTCAGCCTTCCGGGTCAGCTCAACCAACGTGCGGCTCAACCTCAGCGAGTTGCTGCCGAACGACAACTACCGTTTGACGATCAATCCGGGGGTGAGCGACCCGGCCGGCAATGCGCTGGCCCCGCCGACAGTCTTCCGGTTCACGGTGAACCAGTCTTTCCAGATCGCCGAATTTTCCCCGGCCGACGGTGAGGAGATGGTCAGCCTCGATCGGGAGACGATTGTTCGCTTCAGCGGCCAGGTGGATCCCGCGACGGTAAATGCAGATTCATTTTATCTGATTGCCAATGGTGAGCGTTTGCCCGGCACCATTCGCGTTTCCAGCACGGAGCGCTTCGCCACGTTCTTCTATGCCAACTCGCTACCGCCTTCCACGGAAGTCCGGGTGGTGGTCGAAGGGGATCAAATTCGTGACCGCGATGGAGTCGCTCTCGACGCCGATGGCGATGGCAACCCGGGCGGCCGAGGGATGGCCAGCTTCCGCACGCTGCCGCTGACGCGCATCCCCGGCACCAACTTGTTCGGCTTCGTCTACGATGCGTACAACAAGAACTCGGACGGCTCGAACATTCCCATCGTGGGCGCTACCATTCGCGTGGATGCCTTCCCGGAAGCCAATGCTGTCACCGATGCGAACGGCCGGTTTGAGCTGGATAACATGCCCGCACCGGAGTTCTTCGTCCATGTTGACGGCAGTACAGCCCACAATGCCCCTCCGGCACGGCATATCCCTCCGTGGGCAAGGCGTTCCACAGTATCCCCGGCCAGACGACGCAGCTGTTCATGAGTAATGGCCAGACGTTTAACATCTTTCTACCGCCGATGGCCAATAGTGACATCGTGCCGCTTTCGGCCACGCAAGCCACGAACGTGGGCTTCGGCCCGGCGGGCAAAGCCGAGCTGCGGCAGATGTTTCCCGATCTGGACCCGGCCGTTTTTGACCGCGTGCAGGTGACCTACGCCGCGAACTCGGCATTCGACAATGCCGGCCATGTAGCGACCCAGGGGGCGATCATCCCCGTGCCACCGGATCGCTTGCCAGCACCGCTGCCGCCGGGGCAGAATCCGAAGCTGGTGATTTCCGTTCAGGCGATGGGCGCGACCAACTTCGACGTGCCGGCACCGGTCACGTTCCCCAACCTGGATGGCCTGGCTCCGGGAGAAAAGAGTCTGCTCTGGTCCTTTAACCATGACGCGGGGCGCTGGGATATTATCGGCACAGGCACGGTTACGTCCGATGGGTTGATGATCGTCTCGGACCCTGGAGTAGGCATCCGGGCACCAGGGTGGCATTTTGTTCAGCCGGGAGATATGGGCAATGCGCCGCCACCGGATGACCCACCCCCCCCAATGGACTGGAAGGACATCGTCGATAAGCTTCAGCAAAACTACGATGATAAGTTCGGAACGGGGGCTGCTGGTCTGGCCCACCAACTGCTGTGCATCGCCCAGGACGCGTGCAGCCAACCCTGGGGTCAAGGCTGGATTCAAAACGTCCTCAGCGGCATCGCCCAAGACATACAGTCTGGCGGCTCGCAACT
>JBGQLF010001139.1:0-4093 GCA_041499985.1 Gemmataceae bacterium | reverse complement strand
GGTAACGATCTGTTTATCGACGAGGAATTGCCGGAGCTTCTCGATGGTCCGCCGGGCGGACGGGATCAGGTCCGCCTCGGTGGGATGATCCTCCGAGAGGGCCTTCATCACCTCGGCGGGCGTCTTCGACGGGTCGATCTTCTTGGCCGTGGCCACGAACGCCTCCTGGTCGCGCCGCAGCGCGGCCTCGCCGATGGCCAGCAACTTATCGAGGGGAATGTCCACCAGCTCTTCGTAGAGCAGTTGCCGGGCGAAGTTGTCGGCGCCGATGGCGTAGCGTCCCTTCGACCGCGGCAGCAACTCTTTCTTCATCCAGGCGACCGTCTCTTCCAAAGCCTTGACGACGGCGGCATTGGCGGCGTCGAACTCCTTGAGCAGTTCGGCGTCCTTGCCGGCCGCGTCCTTGGCCCAGGCGCGCACCTCGTCGCGGAAGAAGCCGACCGAGCCCTCTCCCATGCGGATAGCGAGGTCGGTGAACTCCCGGGGAGGATTGTCCAGGTTGGCCCGCAGCGCCTCGAGCATCGTAGGCACGGCCTTGAGCCGGGCGATCACGGAGTGGAGCCGGTCCGCGGCCGGGGCGAAGTTGCGCTTCATGAGTCCATCGACGGCACCCCCCGGTAGGGAGACGTAGCCCATGGGGTTTTTCCGCCAGTTCGCCAGGATCTCGAGATCGAGCAACTCGGCGCGCAGCTGGCCGTCGAGCACCTCCGCGTCGATCGCCTCGTCGGGGGTGAGTTTGCCCAGCCACAGTTTCTCCAGCCGTTTCTGGAACGTCTTGACCGTCTCGACTCGCTTGGTGACGGCGCGGGCGGAACGATCTTCGAGCCGGGCGTCGTACTGGTGGAACCCGGCGGCCGTGCCCGCGGAAGGGTTCCAGGCGAAATACGCGTCGAAGTGGTCGTCCACGAAGGCGGCGAAGGACGAGGCAGGGTCGGCCGTCTGGGCTGCCGGTCGGCCGGTTCGTAGTCCGAGCGCGAGCCCAAACGTCAGACAGAGGGACAGGAGAAAGTAACGGCGGGTCATTGGTTTTCCCTCGGGTGATCGGTGGCTCGGGAACGTAGCCGGTCCGAAGCGAGCCAACGAGTTTTCCCACGACACGGTGCAGGCGACGGGGCAATCCTACCGTGTCGAGATGGCTGCCCCTGTCGCTTCCAGGGCGTGAAGCGTCGTGGCGAGGTCGCCAACGGAGCAGCCGAGCCGGGGCAGATGGTCCTCCGAACATCTCAGCCCGCCTTCTGGAGTTGAGCGGCGAACGTGGTGGGATCAGCGATGCCGAAGTTGTCGAGTTCGATCCGCACGGCGACAATGTGATGTTCGAACACCTTATCGGTTTCAGGAAAGGCAGGCAGCAGGATCATGGCCCCCGCTTTCTTGTGTTCGTAAACTCGGCCGGGTGGATGATTTTTTGAGGAGTGGCAAGAAAAGCCGAGCGAACGCAACACCTTATCCAACTGGCCGTATGTCACCTCCGAACGTTTCATCTCCCGTCCTCGCCTTTCGCCGCTCGTTCACGGTTTCCCGATGCAATACACATGCGAGTCCGTCCGATAAATCATCTGGTTGCCAGAGATTGCCGGGGAAGCCGTGATCCGTTCGCCGAGCTTGTTCGTGGCCAGCAAGGCAAATTCTTTCCCTGCCCTGACCACGAAGGTTGTGCCGTCGTTGTTGCTTAGGTAGGTGTGCCCATCGCTGGCAATCGGCGACGAATTGCACGCACCCCCTAAACGCTCGCGGTAGTGCTCCTGGCCGGTCCGCCCGTCCAAACAGACCAGCACCCCGTTGTCCATCAGGGCGTACACCAACCCGCGGTAGTACAGCAACGACGGTTCCACCGGTCCCGGTTTGGTGCTGACCCAGACCGATTCCGGCGGCTTCCCCTGTCCGCTGAGCCGAATGGCGTGGATCGGACTCTGCCGCCACAATTGCAGGAACACCAGGCCGTCCGCATAAACCGGACTGGCAATGATCTCGCCATTGAACGGCCCGGCGCCTTCGCCGTATTGCCACAACTCGGCGTGGCTTTTGGCATCGAAGGCGGTGAGGCGGTTCTGGCCGGGCACGAGAATGTCTTGTTGCCCATGATGCTTGATGAGCAACGGGGTCGCATGAACCGTTCCGATCGGTCGCTCCTTCTTCCAGCGGATTTCGCCAGTGTGTTGATCCAGGCCAATCACAAAGCACGGACCTTTGTGATGATTCCACGAGAAGAGGACGCTGTCGTCCAAAACCAGCGGACTGATGGAGTATCCCCAAGACATCTTGGGATCCCCAAAGAGCGGCAGGTAACGCGTCACCCAGAGCAGTTTGCCATCGTGGGAATACCGGGCGATGTCGGCATTGCCAAAGGCAACGTAGACCGTGTCTTCGGTAACCGCCGGTGTATTGACAGCCAGGTTCGATTTCTCATGGGTCCGTTGGTCCACGCCCAGGCCAAAGTCATGGCGCCACAATTCCTTGCCGTTGGCGCGATCCAAGCAGATCGTCAGGAGCGATTTCTTGCCGCCCAGTTCCACCTGGGAAGTGACGAAGACCCGGTTGCCATAAACTACAGGTGAACTGGTTCCCCATCCCGGCAAGTGAGCCGACCACTGGATGTTTTCGGTCTTGCTCCAGTGCAAGGGCAGGTTCCTGCCGTCCGCGACGCCATCCGCATGGGGTCCTCGCCAACGAGGCCAATCGGTGGTCACGGACTTCTTGTTGGGCTCGCTGGGGAAAGCCATCGAGCCGAGCACAAGGCAGGTCCCAGCCAGGAAGAAAAGGCGGCTTGCCGCACGTTCCATGGAAGTACCTATCGTTTCCGCTTCTTGTGGACCGTAAACCGCGACGCGGCGTCCCGGCGGCAGAAGGATCTAGCCTAACCGCTCCCGTCCCCGGCTTGCAGCGACTGTACAGCCCTTCCACCCCCCACAACCACTCCGTCCCCAAGTGGACCGCGTCCCACAGTTGACGCAGCTCCGAAAACTCCCCAACTCGGCGGACGGCCTTCGCCGCCAGCATCACGACGCCGGGGCTGAAGTGGACGTCCTGTTCCAGCAGCCACTTCGCCACCCGCGCCGGGAGGTGTCGCGATGGCCGACCTCTGCTCGCGGCTACCAACTCGGCCGCGACCAGGATTTCACGGCAGACCGAGGCCTTCAGCAGCAAATCGTCCGGCACATACTCGGCCGGGTCGAACGTACGCACGATCGGCATGGCTTCGGTCTCGGCCAAGAGCGCATCGAGCCATTTCCCGACTGGCTCGCCCAGGAAGAAGTTGTCCAGAGGACCGTCGGGCCGATTCACCGCGCGCTCCCCCGCTGCCGGGCCAGCCGTAGCGGTGCTGCTGGCTGGTCGCTCCCCTGCCGGCGCCGCGGCCACGGGCGCCTAGCCTGACTTCAGCCAGGTCACCGCGTCGGGATACCGTTGATACGCCCGCAGCAGGACGTCCGCCGCGAGGACCGCCTCACTCTCCCGGCCCGGTTGGTAGGTAGGCTCCCGCTTTTCTGGGACCCGCTTGGCCCCGGTCAGGAACGCTTCCACGTGCCGGTTCTTCTGCCGTGCCTTTTCCAGGGCGGAGGTCGCTTCCGTGAGGTCGCCCGACAGATAACGCTCCAGCACCCGGCCCCAGGCGAACACTGCCCACCCCGCCTCGGCGTACTCTTTCAGCAAGCGCTGCGCCCCCTTCAGGTCGCCGGCCTCCAGGTAACAGCCCAGGAGCGGATCGCGGTTGCCCTGGTTGTCGTTCGGGTTCAGCTCGAGCAGTGTCTCGTAATGGCCGATCGCCTCGGACAGGCGGCCCGTTTGGCGCAGCAACTCCGCCAGGTGGCCGCGCGTCCGCATGTAGGGCCGCGTCGGGAGAATGCTCCAAAAGTGCCCCCGGTTCGTCGCGAAGAATTCGGCCCCCAGCGCCCGCTCCCCGATCGCGACGGCTTCCTCCAGGCGAGCGATCAACTCGTCGGGGGAACGGACCGTAGCGCCCGCCAGCGTGGCGTGGGCGTCCACGCACTCGGGATCGTGCCGCAGCGCCTCCCGGGCGAGCCGGGCAGACTCAACAGGGTCGGGGTGCTCCATCGCCTGGTAGGCCAAGTCCTGGGCCCGGACCTTCGGGTCGGCC
>JBGQLF010001138.1:0-4101 GCA_041499985.1 Gemmataceae bacterium | reverse complement strand
TATCTTGAAAGACCTTCTTTGGAAGAGTCATTACGTAGCAACAGGTACAAAGAGGTTTGCCGAAAAGGACTGGCAGGAACTCGGACGTCATCGCTTGCAGGATTTGTGGCAGGGCGTGAGCGAGAATGCGAGACAACTTCTTGGCGCGGACTTCCCTTTGAACCCCACTGAGGCTCGCGACCTAGAAAATCTCTTGGCTCAGTTTGAGCGGCACGACCCGGATTCTTATTCTTTTCGGTATCCTATTAGCAAGAAAAGGGGGAGAACACACCCGTCACTGACGAATGTAAATGTCAGGGCTCTATGCGAAAACGTTAATCAATCTTTTGATCGGCTGAAAGCACTCGTCGCGTTAATCGACTATTGCTATGACCAACAAAGCGAAAGCGAACGTTCCGAATAGGCCCACAGCATTCTCGGCGAACCCTGGCAAAGCCGACGGCTGGGCAGGAATCCCCTCATGGCCATGACCTTTGACGCCACCTTGAAAGACATGGGCCGGGAAAGTCCCCACGGCTTTCTGGCCGCCTTCGACCGACCGCCAGCGGCGCCAGTGAAGCTGCTGAACGTCGATCTGTCCACGGTGACGACCGCAGCCGACCTGATCCTGGGGCTGGGTGAGCCCCTGGAGGAAATCATCCACCTCGATTTTCAGTCGAGCGCCGCCGCCTGGAAGCACGCTGACCTGATGGTGTATAATGCGCTGTTGTTCGCGCACTACCATGTGCCGGTGCATACGGTCGTTCTCTTTCTGCGCCCAGAAGCCGCGCACGCCAACATGAACGGCGTCCTCCGCTACGCGCCGCGTCCCGGGCGTGGTAGCATGGACTTCAGCTACGAGGTCGTCCGCCTGTGGGAGCGTCCCGCCGAGGACCTGTTGGCGGCCGACCTGGGTGTGGTACCGTTGGCGATGCTTGGCCGCTTGCCCGAAGGCCTGTCGCTGGAGGATGGGCTGGCCGTGATCGCCCAGCGCGTGGCCGAGCGCGTCACGTCGGAGGCGCCGCCGGAGCGGGCGAAGAAACTGCTGACCGATGCCTACCTGCTGACCGGCCTGCGGATCCGCCGGGACGCGGCGGCACGCATCTTTCGAGGAGTTCGCGTCATGCATGAGTCCGATACCTACCTGGCCATTATTGACGAGGGGTAGGAGAAGGCTTCCCGGGAGGCCATCTTACTGGTCGGCGCGGCACGGATCGGCTCGCCCGATGCGTCCGTCAAGACTCAGCTAAGCACGGTCACGGATCTGGACCGCCTGAAGCGGATGATTACTTGCGCTGCAACGGCCGCCAGCTGGCAGGAGATTCTCGACACGCCTTGATGGCGGTCGTCCGAGGGGTCGGTCTGCCGGTAGACGCGCGGGCGGCGGCTCCAGTCAGCCTCGATCGGTCGGCCCAGGTACTGCCACAGGAAAAGGAGAAGGTGTTACCAATGAACGAAAGAAAGCCCGAAGACTACCAGAATGCCGCCGAAGATTCCCTGGAGCTGGCCCATGTTCTGGTCGGACAGGGGAAGATCAGCGACCAGGACTTTCTGGAACGCATGGCGCGCAGTGACAGTGTGGTGGATCACGATGGCGAGACGTGCGGTATGTGCTACAACATGATCCTTGGGGCACAGGTCGCCCGTGAGATGCTGGAGGCGGGTGAGTACGAAAACGTGGTGAGCAAGTGGGCGGTGGAAGCCCGGCGGCGCTGGGAGCAGAGCAAGTTTGTCAAGCTCTGGCAGGAAGAGACGAAGGCCGGACGGGATCCGCACAAAGCGTTCCAGGAGCGGGGCTGGGAACCCTGACGGAGGACCCTCTTTGCAAGGGAGGCGAAAAAGTATCAACAATCTTTCCGCCTCCGGAAAGATTGTTGATACTTTTTCTTTTATGAAGAAGAATCAGACGCTGGGAACACAGTTCAAGGCGGAGGATCGAGAAGGCCTCCTCGAACAGATCTACGCCTCGTCCTCTCGGCACGGCTTTGCGCTGAGCGAAGCTGCCTGGCAAGCCATCGAGCAACAGGCGACCGCGGAAGAACTCCGCTGCCTGGCGCTGCTGGCCCTGATTCCCGAACACGAAATCGACTTCTGGCACTGGCGGAATCACCTTCTGGAATCGCCCGACCTGTGGCCGGTCCTCTGCGAGGCGCACGCTGGTACTTGACCACGTACCAATGGGCCGACCAGATGGGGCGGCATCCCAGGGGCCCAAGTACTGTCGCCTCGGTGAACTGCCGGCACGGCGGACCAACGACGTAAAGGTTGTTACGCTGATTATACAGGGAGCATCGGTGCCAAAGGAGAAGGAAGGCAAACTCCCCTAACCGGGTGGTGCTGGGAGCGTCCTCATGTGGAAGGTCGAGCCGAAACAGTTGGTCGCGGCGTTTCGCGACGGCGTTGGGCAAAGGTGGACCCAGTTTGTCGATGCCTTGATCCGCACCCAGGCGGCCGTCTCGGGCGTGCTGGACCGGGAGATCCTCACGAATCAACGCCTGAATATCGCGGATGGCGGGGTGGATACGCAGGTCAACGTGCCGATCCTCGGGAAGCCGACCGGCCGCTTTGCTTCGGCCACCTGCTGGCAGTACAAAGCAGAGGAATACAAAAGGTACACGCCCGGCAAGAGAAACAAGAAGCTTGCCGGAGAAATCCGCAAGGGGTATGTGGGCGAACTCATCCAGAAGGGCTATGCCTATCGCCTGTGCATCTGCGACTGTCTGCCACCCCGGAGCCGACCCAAGTGGCTGGCGGATCTGAAAGCCGAGAAGGACCGCATCAACCCCGCCGCCCCAGACCCGTTGGTCATCACTGCCGACGATGTCGCCCCATGGGCCAGTCGCTTTCCCGGGTTGCTCCGCGAATTTTTCCACCCGGAATTCCGAGACGTGCTCGACCTCCACAGCTGGGGCCTGAGCGCCACCCACGCAACGCCGGTCTTTGTCCCCGTGGCGGCATGGGGACAGGTCCAACAAGAGATCGCTCGGCATGCGGATCTTTCGCAGCCGTGCCATGAAGTAGTTCTCCAACTGCAAGGGGAAGCCGGCGTTGGCAAGACGCGCAGCGTTTACGAAACACTCTGTCGATTACCCGGGGTTGCAGGGGTGGTCCTCTACACCGCGGATGAGCAGCTTGCCTTGTGCGTCGCTAGGCAACTCCTCAACGACCACGAGGCGCGAGCCCTCTTGATCGCAGACGAGTGTCTCCTGCGGACGCGCGTGCAGCTGGAGGAGACCCTGCGCGGGGTGAGCCACCGGGCTCGGGTTCTCGTCATCACGAACTCGGGCGTGCGCCCAGCAAGCGAGGCACCGGAGCTTTGGCTCAGCAGGCTGGATCCGGACACGGTCCAGGAGATCTTGGGCCCGAATTTTCCGCATGTGCCGGAGGATCGGCGGCGGCTGTACGCCGGCCTGTCCGGCGGGTTCGTGCGCTTCGCCGCGCAGCTCTGCGGGGACGACGCCATCATTGAACGGCACGGTTTGATTGCCGGCACGACGCAGAAGATCCAGGCGTATCTGGACGTGGCCGTCCGCTCCGACCCAGAGAAGCTCGAAGTCCTCCAGGCCCTGTCTCTGGTTCGCCGCATCGGCTACCGCGACGATATCGCCGGAGAACTCGACGACCTCTGCCGCCTGGTGGGCCGGGATCGCGCCAGGACCCAGCAGATCGCTTACCAGCTCAAAGACCTGCCCAGGTTCGTGGCCCAGGCCGGTCGCTACTTCTATGTCACGCCTGCCATCATCGCCCACGCCGCTTTCCAGAGGGCCTGGCAGCGCTGGGTCGCATCGGACCCGGCGGCTTTTCTGAGGAACATTCCCGCACGCCTGTTCGAGACGTTTCAGGAGCGCGTGGCGGAGAGCGGTACTCCCGCGATTCGCCAGGTCATGGCCGATTTTTTTCGCGCCTGGCTCCTGAGGCTGGAGCCGTGCGACCTGACCCGTCTGGAAGTCGCCAGGCAGGTGGTGATGCTGGTTGATACCTGGCCCGATCAGAGTCTGCCGGTGTTGCGCAGCCTCATCGAGGCGGCTACGCTTGACGAGCTGCGCGCGGTGAGGGGTGATCACATCGGCGGCGAATGGGGGCCGCGCCGGCACCTGGTCTGGCTGGCCGAGCGCCTGGCCC
>JBGQLF010001137.1:0-4103 GCA_041499985.1 Gemmataceae bacterium | reverse complement strand
GCTTGCTGGCCGGCGCCACGCTGCTCTTACAGCAAGCCTGGCACCAGGCCGAGAATCATGCCGAGAGTGCCGAAACGCAGCGGCAGCGGGCCGAGCACAACCTCGATGCGGCCCGCAAAGCCGTTCAGGAGTCGGTTACTCTGTTGAGCGAGGACATGCTCAGTCAGGAGCCCGGCACCCAGCCGCTCCGCCAGAAGTTGCTGCACTCGGCACTGGAGTTTCATCTGGATTTCGCCAGCCAAAGGCCAGACGAACCGCGTCTACGCTTTGAGGTCGCTCAAGCGCGCATGCACGTCGCCCAGATCACCAGTGCGATTGGTTCCAAGGAACAGGCCCTGAAGGAATACCTGCTCGCCCGTTCGCAGCTGGAGGAATTACCCAAGGAGCAACGCACGGACCCCGCTGTACAAAAGGAGCTGGCGGCCTGCTGGAACAAAGTGGGCCTCTTGCAAACAGAGACAGGCCGGTGGCAGGAAGCGCGCGCCGCCTTGAGCCAGGCGTGCGCCCTCTGCGAACCGCTCGCACGGGCCGACGCGACCAATGCCGAAGCCGAGAACCTCTTGGCCAATATCTACAACAACCAGGGGGTCACGTTGGATCGGATGGGCCTGAGCAAGGAAGCCATGCAGCCGTATCAGCAGGCGATTGCCCTGCGGGAAAAACTTGTCCGCGAATATCCGGAAAACGTCAACTATCAGGAACAGCTGGCCATCTTGTACAGCAACTTTGGCGTCCTGCACAAGAACCGGCACCAGACCGACGAGGCCCTGCGTTTCCAAGAGGAGGCCCGGAACCTGTGCACGCAGTTGGTCCAGGATCATCCGGCCCGGCCTCAATACCGCGAGCAGCTGGCCGCAGCCTACAACAACCTGAGCGCCGTCTACCTCGAACGCCACGAATACAGCAAGGCGCTCGAGTGCAGCAACGAGGTCCTGGCCCTGCGGGAAAAACTGGGCACCGAAAACCCGTCCGTCACGCTGTACCAATACCGCCTGGCCTCCGGTTACATGAACCGGGACGTGATCCAGGGCAGGCTGAAGAAGAAGGCCGAGGCAAAGGACTCGGCTCTGCGGGCCGTGGCCCTGTTGGAGAAGTTGACCCGGGAGCATCCCAGCGTGAGCGATTACCAGAGAACGCTGGCCGACGTTTACTTCAACCTGGGCAACGGGTCCTTTGATCTCCAACAGTGGGACGAGGCCCGGCGCTGGTACCGGCAGGGTTTGGAACTCCAGGAAAAACAGGTCGAGTCGCAGCCGGAGGTCCGCGGATCCCGCTACCGCCTGTCCTCCATCTGCAACAACCTCGGCAACCTGGAGCGCGAGCACGGCCAACCGGCGGAAGCCTTGCCTCTGTTCGAGCAGGCCGCTGCCCTTCTGGAGAAGCTAGTCGAGGAGGATCCCGACGACCACCAGTATCGCAGCGAACTGGGCCGGACGTGGAACCGCGCTGCGCTAGCCCTGGAAAAGCTGGGCCGCTCGTACCCGGAAATCGCCACGGCGCTTCGTTGCGCCATCGTGCACCAGCGCCAGGCTGTCGCCCAGGCACCGAAGGATAAAGAGTACCGCACCCGTTTGACCGGGCACGTCGTCTCCCTGATTCAGCGGCATCCTTCTGACAACCGGCTGAAGGAGTGGATGGTCACGCTCCAAGATCTCGGCAACAGTCCTTCCGATCTGGGAATGACACTCTACCGCGTGGCCTGTGGATGGGCCCAGTGCGTGCCGCAAGTCGCCAAAGGGAAGCCCGAACTAACGGCTGCGGAACAGGTGGAGCAACGGAAGTATGCCGATCGGGCGATGGAGACGTTGCGCCGAGCGATCACCCACGGGTACCGCGATTCGAAGCGCTTGAAGAAAGACCAGGACCTCGACCCCCTGCGGTCGCGCGAGGATTTCCAGAAGCTGTTGCGCGAATTGGAAGAGTAGGTCCACAGCGAGGCGCACCGATCAAGACAGCCACTCCACTCCCGGTTCGCCTTCACGCACTTCGCCAAGGACATAAGTCGGCACCCGATCCTCTTCCAGCTGCCGCTGGATGCTCTCGGCGTAGTAGGCACTGACAATCATCACGAAGCCGATCCCCTGGTTGAAGACGTGATCCATCTCCGCTTGCTCGATGTTGCCCAAGCGCTGGAGCCAGGCAAACACCGGCGGCACCTGCCAGCTGCCCCGTCGCAGGAACACCCGCCGGCCCGGTGGCAGCACTCGCGGCACGTTGTCCACCAACCCGCCGCCCGTGATATGAGCCAGGCCGCGCACCACACGCTTTTTCACCGGATAGTGCTCCAGCGCATGCTTGATCGCGCGCACATAAATCCGCGTCGGCTCGAGAAGTTCCTCGCCGACCGTTCGGCCCAGCTCGGGCACAAAGTCGCTCACCTTCAAACCGGCGTGCTCGAACACCACCTTGCGTACCAGGCTGTAGCCGTTGGAGTGCAGCCCACTGCTGGCCAGGCCGAGCACCACGTCACCGGGTCGAATGCTGCGGCCATTGATGATGTGCTCGCGCTCGACGACACCGACGCAGAAGCCGGCCATGTCGTAATCGCCGGGCTGATAGAAGTCGGGAAGGATGGCTGTCTCGCCACCGACCAAGGCGCAATCGGCTTCCAGACAGCCGTCGCTGATCCCCTTGATCAAGTCGCGCGTCAACGGCGGGTCGTCCTTGGGCATGGCCAGGTAATCGAGGAACAGCAGCGGTTCGCCGCCGGTGCAGAGGCAATCGTTGACCGACATCGCGACCAGGTCGATGCCGACACGGTCGTGTTTGTTCATCAGCCCGGCCACTTTGAGCTTGCTGCCGACCCCGTCGGTACAGCTAACCAGAACGGGATGGCGGTAGTTCTTGGCAAACAGCCGACTGTTGTAATCGAGGCTGAAGAGGCTGGCGAAGCCACCGAAGCCGTCCAAGACACGCGGCGTGTGCGTGCGCCGCAGCAGCGGTGGCATATAGGCCAGGCTCTGCTCGTACAGATCGAGATCGAGACCGGCGGCGCGGTAAGTCAGTGGGGATCGAGGGTCAGGGGTCGGGGACTGGGAGTTCGTACTCATACTCGGTACTCAGTACTTGATACTCCGTACAGACCTACGATCCCTGCTCACGAGTCGAGCAAGCACATTTGTTCGGGGTGTTGATCGAGGTACCAGACCAGCGCCGAGAAAAACATCTCGAGTTGGGCCAGGCACTGCTCGGCAATGCGGGGTGCCGACGCCCCAAACAGACGTGCCACGAGGGCGGCCGTCTTATTATCGGTCTGAAGAAACACGTCGGCATGGTGCCGCAGCAGGCAGTGGCCCTCACTGTCATGTCCCTCGATGTGGCGCAGGCAAAGTACAACCCGCACCGAGACCATCGGCAACAGAGGCGCCGGACGGACTTTGCCCTCGGCGTACCAGATGCGCAAACGCGGACCGCGATAGACCGTTTGCCACTGGACATCACTGCCGTGGCCATCCACCCAGCCGAAGTGGCCGTCGCCGCGGTCGCGGATGTCCATACAGGTGGCGCCGAGCCGGCGCCAGGCCCGTGCCGCGCGATCGGGATGATCGAGCAACCAATGGTACATGGCCGGCCGACCCGGAAACACCTCACTGGGGCCGTGGCCAAACACCGTGGGCTTGTCCAGGACCTGGCCGACTTGATCGCGCACTCCAAGAGGGAGCTGCTCCAGCGGCACTTGCCGAGCACTGGCGAGGACCGCGGAGCGCGGATCGAGACTTGCGGATCGAGAATCGCCTACCGGGAAGGCTGCGGGGAGCATTGGCGCCGATGTTGTATCGCTCCTCGATCCTTGATTCCACAACATGCTTGCCGGAGGCTGTCCCAGAACGGTTCCCGGATTTGCCCAGAGAATGCCCAGCAGCAAAACTAGCGGTCTTACCCAGTTTCCATGGCCTTGCATCAGCCACCTCACGGCGAGCAGGGGGGACGCACGCGTCGGAACTCCACCTAATTCATCGAATGCCGGTTGGCACGACATGAAGGATTTTGTTGCCACTGTCGCTCGTTCGGAACGGGATGATTGCCCTTGATCGCGGGTCGGCGATTGTCCAGACTGCTCCGTCCGTAGTGCAGTCGGCTCGCCTGCCGGTATGGCATGCAGG
>JBGQLF010001136.1:0-4105 GCA_041499985.1 Gemmataceae bacterium | reverse complement strand
CTTTGGCGTCGTCCCAGGCGACAAGGATCCTCATGCCTTCACCTCAATCCGTTCCGACGGTTCTGAGGATGTGTTGGTCGCGAGAACCAAATCTGCTCAGCACGGGCAATCGAGGAGTCCGAAAAGAACGAACCTCCTCGGCAGATCAGACTACACGATCCAGTCAAGCATAGCTCGTACAGCTTCCTCACGGACTCCCAGCAGCGGAGAATTCTCGGCATGCCGGCGCGGCAAAGGTTGTGCACTCAGGTATAATGCCCCTGTTCCCGAGCCGCAGGAGAATCTCATGGCTACCGTGCCTCCGTCTCGACTGTCTGGCCGGCGGCAGAAAACCGTGCCGCCGCTGGAGAACGGCGATCGGCTCGATCAGAAAACGTTTCACGCGCGCTACGAGGCCATGCCCGAGGGCGTGCGGGCGGAATTGATCGGAGGGATCGTGTACCTGCCTTCGCCGCGGAAAATGGCGCACGGCCGTTCCCAGCAGTTCATCTCCCGCTGGCTTGACGAATATGAAGAAGCCACCCCCGGTACAGAGTTCCTAGTCGGCTCCACCAATATCCTGGGACCGCAGAGCGAGCCGGAACCCGACGCCTGTCTGCTGATTCTGCCGGAGTGCGGCGGCCAGACCTGGGGAGACGTCGACGACTACCTGAACGGTTCCCCGGAGCTGATTGCGGAGGTTGCGTGGGCCACGGAGTCCATCGACCTGCACGCCAAGAAGCTGGATTATGAGAAAGCCGGCGTGCGCGAGTACGTGGTGGTGGCGCTGCGCATGAAGCGCGTCTTCTGGTTTGTCCGCCGGCGAGATAAGTTCAAGGAGTTGGCTCCGGGAGCTGACGGCATTTGCCGTTCCGCGGTGTTCCCCGGCCTCTGGCTCGACCCCGCGGCCTTGCTGCGCCGTGACCGGAAACGCCTCCTCGCCGTGTTGCACCAGGGGATGGCCTCGGCGGAACACGCGGCCTTCGTTGCCAAGCTGGCGCACGGCTGACGTTGGAGCCAAGGCAGCCCTCTGGGGCCTTAGGAATCGGGCGCGGAAAGCAATTTGCCACTCCTGATGTACACAAGTGGACGATCTTCACTCACAGCGAAGTCGATGAGGAGGGGAGACACAACAACCGTGCGGACTTGCAGTCGCAAGGCCGGCAACCGATACAGGGGCTCACCAACCGCGTTCGGGTTCCTACGGAGGGCGCCGATGATGCGCCGAAAGGCGGAAGCGAACGCGGTTCCTTGTCCCCGGCGGGCGGCTCGCCGCTGCAACTTTCTCAACTCTTCGGCCGTGGCGTGGGAAAAGTCGAGGGTGTAGGGACCGTTGCCGTCTTGGGGGGTGGGCATATCTAGGCCTTCTTCTTTCTCCTTCTTCGTTTGCGCATTTCTTCCCGATTAATGGCTTCTAACTCCGCCAGCAGCTGTTCCCCGGGAATGCCTTCTTCGATCTCCGTGTACCTTTGCAAGTCCGCTGCTGTGAAACTTTTGCGCGCTTTAGCATAGATGGTCTTCAGGTCGTCCCCCTTCTTGATCCGCAGAATGCGGATGACCCCATTTTTTCGCGTTGCCATGATGCGGTTCCCTCTTGCTCTCGAGCGATCTCATTACCCGTGTTCCATCATACCTGGTGTTGATCGGCAGCGATAGTTCTTCTACCTCTGCGGATATCCGTTGCTGGCATCGCTCGTTATAATCCATTCCAGCAGCAGCCTCTCGGCTCGCTCCCCCGCCCGGTGGTCCCAGGAACGCCCTCGGTTTTGTTCTGTGGAGGTTATCCATGCGTCGGGTCCAGCTCTCCTGCTTGTTCCTCGGCCTGCTCTTGGGACCGGTCCTCCAGGGCCGCTCCGAGGAAACACCCCGTGCTCTGCTCACCAAAGCCATCGAGGCGCTCGGGGGCGAAGCCCAGCTTGGCCGTATCCAGGCAGTACACACCAAGCTCAAGGGCGTTTACCACGAACTCGACGATGCCGCCTTCACCGGTGAAGTCTTTACCCAGCTGCCCGGCCAATTCAAGCTCGTCCTCCAGATTGACGTCGCCAACATGCGCCTGACCACCACCCAGGTGCTCAATCGCCAAAAGGCATGGATCCGCATCAATGAGGACGATGATCCCGTCGATGACGCTACCCTCGCCGATATGCAACGGTCCGCCTACATCGAGCAGGTGACCCGGCTCTTTCCCTTGCTCCGCGACAAGGCTTACACCCTGGTGCCCCTGGCCGAGACCAAGATCCAGGGAGCCAGCGCCGCCGGCATCCAGGTGTCGTCGAAGGGACAACCCGATATTAAGCTCTATTTTGATAACAATACGGGGTTGTTAATCAAAACGGCCTACCGGCGGCTGGATGCGATGACCAAGAAAGAGGTGCTGCGGGAGGAATACTACAGCGATTACCGGGAAGCCAACCCGGCCACGGCGGATGAGCAGAGCCTCAAAGCCGCCAAGATGGCCGACGACGGCGCCGCCCTGCTGGCGTTCCTGCGCCAGCAGACGTTGACCGACGCGCAGCGCGAGCAGCTCAAGGTTCTGATCCGCAAACTGGCCGATGACTCGTTCGAGGTCCGCGAGAAGGCCAAGACCGATCTGCTCGCCCAGGGAGCTGTGGCGGTACCGCTGCTGAGCCAGGCGGCGCAGGATCCGGATCCGGAAATCGCCAATCGGGTCAAGCGCTGCCTGGAGCTGATCAACAAGAATCCCGATACCACGGTGTTGAGCGCGGCCATTCGCTTGCTGGCGGTGCGCCGGCCGGCCGGCGCGGCGGAAGTGCTGCTGGCGTACCTGCCCAGCGCCCCCACCGAGGCGGTGGCCCAGGAAGTCCAGGGGACTCTTCAGGCGGTCGCATTCCGCGACGGCAAGGCGGACCAGGCCCTGGTGCAGGCGTTGCAAGACAAGGATGCACAACGACGGGCCGCGGCCGGGGTCGCTCTTGGACGTGATGGGAAGCCTGGCCCCCAACAGCCGGGACAACGGCTCCTGCTCTATGGCCTGAAACGTCCCATGAAAGGGACGCAATACCAGGACGGCAAGAAAGCGATGGCATGGGAAGTGACCGACGTGCAGTTTTTCACGAGGTTCGACGACAGCCTCTTCGCCAAGCCCTGAGACAAGGATAGTACCAATGAGCGAGCTGGTAACTCTGACCAAAGATGGCACCATTGGGATCATCACCGTCCAGAACCCCCCGGTGAACGCCCTCAGCCCCGGGGTGCCCGAGGGAATCCGGACCTGTCTGGAGGCTGCACAAAAGGACCCGGCCATCCAGGGCGTGGTGCTGATTGGTGGCGGACGCACCTTCATCGCCGGCGCCGACATCAAGGAATTCGGCAAAATCACCTCGGGGCAACGAAGCCGCGATGTCGGCTTGCAGTCGTTGCTGCAAGCGCTCGAGGATTCTCCCAAGCCGGTGGTCTGCGCCATTCACGGCACCGCTTTCGGTGGCGGCCTCGAAACAGCCATGGCCTGTCATTACCGCGTGGCCGTGCCGAGTGCCCTGGTCGGCCAGCCAGAAGTCAAGCTCGGGCTGATTCCCGGAGCCGGCGGCACGCAACGGTTGCCGCGCTTGGCGGGCGTGGCCAAGGCGGCGGAGATGTGTACCACGGGCGAGCCGGTGAGCGCCGCCGATGCTTTGCAGTGTGGCCTGCTCGATCAAGTCGTATCGGGCGAACTGCTGCCCGGCGCCCTCGCCTTCACACGGCAACTTCTGGCCAGGGGCGAGCCAGCCCGCAAGACCCGCGACCTCACGATGAAATTGCGCGATGCGCAGGCCAATGCGTCGGCCCTGGCCCAGGCGCGAGCCGTGGCTCAGAAGCGGGCACGTAATCTGCTGGCTCCATTCAAGGCTCTGGACGCCATCGAAGCAGCGACCCGGCTGCCGTTTGCCGAAGGTTGCCAGCGGGAGGCGCAGCTGTTCCAGGAATGCCTGTTCTCGGATCAGTCCAAGGCGCTGATCCACGTCTTCTTCGGCGAACGCGAGGTGGCCAAGATTCCCGGCCTGCCCAAGGACACAGCGAAAGTCTCGATTCAGCAGGCCGCGGTCGTCGGCGCAGGCACGATGGGCGGCGGCATCACCATGACCTACGCCAACGCGGGCATTCCGGTACTGCTCAAGGAGGCGAG
>JBGQLF010001135.1:0-4109 GCA_041499985.1 Gemmataceae bacterium | reverse complement strand
TGGTAAACATACGTGCGCATGGGGCCGGTTGGAGTCTGCAAATCGACGGTACTGTCATGGATCAGCATGCATCGTTCCTTTCAAAGCGACTTTGCCGGCGAGGAATGCCTTGGCCGGGGACGACACGACCGCGGGACATTCTACGGGGCCGCACGGAAGGACCGTGAACGATTTTTCCGCCAATCGGGAACTGTCTTCCCAAGCAAGGTCTTCCCAACACGCCGTTCGGTGCGTTTCCCAACTTGCGCTCTTTGCCGCAAAGCAGGCCCGTGAGATTTTACTCCGAGCAGCGCTGGTCGATAACAAGCGTGACCTGATGCTCGCTGGTTGTTCCAGCCTCTCCGGACGGCGACCAGGAAGAGTCGGCTTGTCCAGACCGCAGATAAAATGTCCAGCCTCGGAGACCCCATGCTATCCGCATCCTCGTGTGCCAAAGGACTGGCCACGGCTGGTTTACTGACCGGGCTGTGGCTGGGTCTAGCCAACGTCAACCAAGCTCAAGACAGCGTTCTGCCCGCCCCAGTTCGGGTACTGCCGGTGTCCGTCGAGACCGCGCAGCCCGCCCCGGCGATCCCTCTGCCGGCGGAACCGGCCAGCCCCCCGGCGGCTGCCGCCGAGGGGACGCCCACGGAAGCCGGCTCGTCCGCGGATGCTCCCAAGCCACCGCCGTCGCCCTGGGCGAAAGTGCCTCCGGTGGCGACGTTTCCACGCCTCGGCTGGTTCCTGATTCCCCCGACGGGACCGGGCTACTATTCCCTGCGCGATGTGGTAGAAGGGAACTGCCGGGAGGCGCCCCCGAAGTACCCCTATCCGCCGACTAGCGCCATGGCGTTCTCCTTCTTCGATGCGGATTTTCGCTACCTGGAGGATCCGGACAACAAGCAACACGACTGCTTCGATCCGCTCAAGCGCATTCACCTGGGCTGCGACTGGCTGCTGTCGTTCGGCGGCGAGGAACGCATCCGCTACGAAAATGAAGTGGACAGTCGCCTCACGGGCAAGGACAACGTCTATGAATTGAACCGCATCCGGCTCTACGCCGACTTGTGGTATCGCGACCTGTTCCGCGTCTATGTCGAGTTCATCGACGCCCGTACTTACAACCAGGACTTGCCCCCCCTGCCCATCGATCAGAACAAGACGGACTTGTTGAACCTGTTCGCGGACCTGAAGATCGGCGAGCTGCACGACAAACCGATCTATGTCCGCGTGGGCCGGCAGGAGTTACTGTATGGCTCGGAGCGCTTAATCTCGCCGCTCGACTGGGCCAACACGCGCCGCACCTTCCAGGGGGTCAAAGGCTTCTGGCACGGCGACAAGGTCGATGTCGATCTCTTCTGGGTCCAGCCCGTGACCATCAGCCCGTCGCATTTCGACTCGCCCGACTCCGGCCGCGGCTTTGCCGGCTTCTGGACGACCTATCGTCCCCAGAAAGGCCATAGCATCGATCTGTATTACCTCAACCTCGATCAGACGCGCCCAATCGTCGCCCGCAGCGGAAGCGCGGACGTGGGCCGCGGCGGCCAGGACATCAGCACCCTCGGCAGTCGCTATGCCGGAGACTATCAGCAGAAGATCTTGTGGGATTTCGAAGGGATGTACCAGTTCGGTGATTTCGCCAGTCAGCCGATCTCCGCAGGCGCGTACAGCGTGGGCCTGGGCTATCACTTTGATATGCCGATGGACCCGCAATTCTGGATCTACAACGAGTATGCTTCCGGCGATCGCAACCCGGGCGCGGGCCACTACCGCGGCACCTTCAACCAGCTCTTCCCCTTCGGGCACTACTACTTCGGCTTTCTCGACCAGGTTGGCCGGCAAAACATCGACGACTTGAATATGCAGTTCGCGCTCTACCCCGCCAAATGGATCCAGACCGTGGTCCAGTACCACATGTTCCGGCTCGATAGCGCCAAGGACGCGCTCTACAACGCGGCGGGCAACGCGATTCGCCGCGATCCCACCGGCCGGGCCGGCACCGATGTGGGCGAGGAAATCGACCTCCTGACCAATTTCCACCTAACGACGCACCAGGATATTCTGGTGGGCTATTCGAGGCTGTCCGCCGGCGACTTCATCAAGCGCACCGGCAATCCAGGATCGCCGGACCTGTTCTACCTCCAGTACAGCTTCAAGTGGTAGCTGCTTTCTTGAACCAGCCCGAAGCGCCAGCGAGGGAAGCTTCCCTCGCGCGCTTCGGGCTGGTGTGACGTTGCCGCCCAGTAGTTTTGTCCGCCAGCTCTAAAGCTCAGCTGCCGGGGCCGCCTGCGGAGACGTTGAACAGGAAGAAGCCGAAATGGCGGTCCCGGTCGGCTGCACCTGGTTGGGCGCGGAACCGCCCAAGAGGCGCGCGCGATTGTAATGTGCGACCAGGCTCCACTTCGATTCAGCATCGTAAAAAATGACCACCGCATACCCGTCATGCGCCATGGGATCTGGAAGCCAGGTTGCAACGAGTTCCGGCCTCAGCTCGCCTGCCGCAACGCCGATCTCTAGACAGCATTCGCGGACACCGATCCACTCTCCGGGTCGCTTGCTCCCCAGCAGGTGCAAAGGAAAGGCTTCACACTTATTCAGACTAACCAGATCCGTGCAGGCGTTGAACAGCGTAATGTCATCGTCTTGCATCGGCTCCTCCTCTCGTTAACTCAGCCCATACTTCTTGAGCCGGCTAACCAGCGTACTGCGTGCCAACCCCAGGGCCCGGGCCGCCTCCGCTTTGTTGCCGTCGGCTGCCGCCAGGGCGCGGACCAGCTGTTCCCGCTCGCGCCGCTCGAATTCCGCGCGCTCTGCACGCAGGCCAATCGAGTCGGATGGCAGACCATTCTCGTGATTGGACCACTCGATCCGCGGACGTGCCGACTTACCCTGAACCGTCTGAACCAACTCCGGAGGCAGTTCGTGCACCGTGATGGTCGGCCCATCGACCACCACCACGGCCCGCTCGATCACGTTTTCCAGCTCGCGGATGTTGCCCGGCCACGAGTGGGCCTTGAGCACCGCCAGGGCGTCGTCCTCGATCTGCGTCACCGCTTTGCCGGAGCGCTGCGCGTACAACCGCAAGAAGTGCAAGGCCAGCTCGGGAAGATCCTCACACCGTTCGCGTAGTGCCGGCACCGGCAGGGAGATGACGTTGAGGCGGTAAAACAAATCCTCGCGAAAGCGGCTTTGGCGGATAAGGGCCTCGAGGTCCTGGTGCGTGGCGGCGATTAGCCGGACATTGACCTTGACCGGCTCACTGGAGCCCACGCGCTCGAAGATCATCTCCTGGAGGACGCGCAACAGCTTGGTCTGCACTTCGAGGCTGATGTCGCCGATCTCATCGAGAAAGAGCGTGCCTCCGTCCGCCAATTCGAACCGTCCCACCTTGTCCCGATGGGCGCCTGTGAAAGCGCCTTTGACATGGCCAAAGAGCTCGCTTTCCAGCAAACCCGGAGAGAGCGCGGCACAGTGTACCTTGACAAACGCCTTGCCGGCCCGCGGGCTGTTCTCGTGCAGGGCGCGGGCGAGCAGTTCCTTCCCGGTGCCGCTCTCGCCTCGCAGCAACACCGCCGAGGAACTGGCCGATACCTTGCGCACCAGTTGCAGCAGGTGCTGCACCGCCAGACTGGAGCCGATGATCCCAGAGGACAGAGGACAGAGGACAGAGGACAGAGCCATAGAGGTCGGCGCTGGGTCTTCTGTCCTCTGTCCTCTGTCCTCTGTCCTCTGTCCTCTGTTCATCAGCTGACCCTGCAAGGCTAGGATGCGGCGCTGCTGCTCGGAAATCTTCTCTACCTTGGCCCGCAGTTCGCGGTTGAGTCCCTCGATGGTGCGGTGACGCTCGGCGCTCTCCAGTGCCAGGGCGGTCAGCTGCGCAAACGCCGCGAGCAGATTGAGATCTTCGTGGCCATAGAGTCCCAGTTCCTTCGGTCCGAGAATCAACAGGGCCAGCAATTGGCCTTCCTGCACCAGGGCATACGCCAGCACCCCTCCGAGAAAGCGCAATTGGCGCTGCGCTGGGGCCGTGGCCAGGCCCTGATCGGCCCGCACCACGCCGGCATCAGGGATCAGGGCACAGGGATCAGGACTCAGGACCGATCCCTGATCCCTGATCCCTGTGCCCTGTG
>JBGQLF010001134.1:0-4114 GCA_041499985.1 Gemmataceae bacterium | reverse complement strand
GATGATCGGCTGGCTGGTAGCCTTGGTGTACAACGCCGTCGCGGACTTTGCCGACCAACTGCCAGGAAACTTTGCCGGCATGCATGTGAGCACCCTGAGGCGGAAGTTCTTCAATCGTCCGGGCCGGCTGTACGGCACGCCAGAGGCATTGATCGTCTACTTGGATCCTTTTGCCGGGCAAGAGGTCCTGATTCCGCAGATTGATGCGTTCAACGCCGCTCAGCATCGTCTCCCCTGGCTGGAAAACCGACGCCTCGTGATGTCGTTAAGCCCTGAAGCCAGAGCAGGACCGTAAGGTCGCAAAGTTAACACAAAAGAGGCAAAAAACCGTTTGGTGCTAGTACCGAGGAGGCCAGCAGGAAGGACGGCAACTAACTATTATGGCGGAGCTGGGTGGGCGGTGCTTGGTTCGGCACCGCCCGCCCGAGGAAGCCGGAGGCCTTCGGCGAAGGACTTGACACGAGAGGGGCTATGCGCGGGACCATCGGCGGGTAGCGCTGCTGACGCAGCGCACCGCCGAACCAGCCGTAGCGGCAGACGGGGCCGGCATTACGGAGTTTCTCAGATGACCGTCAAGGATCTGGAAAACCTGTTCGATTATGGCTACTGGGCGAACAAAAAGCTCTTTGACGTGATCTCACGGCTGACGCCCGAACAGTTCACGAAAACGGTGGACGGGAGCCACGGCTCCATCAGGAACACGATGGTCCACGTCCTGAGCGCTGAATGGGGCTGGCTCAGTCGGTGCGGTGGCCCGGAACGCGGCGCGCCCCTCAACCCCGCCGATTACCCGACAGCGGAATCTGTCGTAGCCGCCTGGAACAAAGTCGAGACGTATCTGCGCGAGTTCTTGTCCAAGCTGCGGGACGAAAATCTGGCCCGTAACGCCGAATTTGTGATCGGCGCAACGGAGAAGCGTTCGATGCCGGTGGGGGAACTCCTGCAGCACGCGGCCAATCATGGTGTTCACCACCGGGGGCAGGTGTCGCTGCTGCTCAGATTGCTCGGCTATTCGCCGGACAACTTCGACATTCTGTTTTACTATGCCGAGAAGCACGGCGTGCCGACGCGGTAACCCTCCAACCAGGATCACCTTATGCTGTGCGTAAACAGCTACTGCTGTCGCTCGTCCTTCGTCGGCCCCACGTCCATCTTCGCATTCTTCAGCATGAACTCATAGTCATCCGCCACATGGCTGTAGACGCTATCGATCATCTTCGTGTCCCGGTGGCCGGCTAGCTTCGCCACAACATGCGAATCGACGCCAGCGACGAGCTTCCGGGTAACGAAGGCATGGCGGAGTTGGTAGTGCGTCACCCGC
Source organism: Gemmataceae bacterium (assembly GCA_041499985.1). Classification (GTDB taxonomy): domain Bacteria; phylum Planctomycetota; class Planctomycetia; order Gemmatales; family Gemmataceae; genus JBGQLF01. The sequence goes on along the minus strand of JBGQLF010001134.1, from coordinate 2,793 downwards.
CGTCCGAGAACGTGATCGAGGTCTTCGAGGCGGCATTTCACCGCTTGCGCGGTCCATTTGTTCTTCAGGCGATTGAGAAACAGCGGCCCTTCCCGGTGCTGTTCGCAGAGCCGCCGGACAATCTCCAGGCTGCGGTCGGTGGGGAAGTAGATCGTGCGTGGGTGCTTGCGGCCCTTTGCCTCGCCTTTCGGGATGACTGCCCGCTGCTTGTCGAGTTGCACGTGCCGGGCCTCTAATTCCTTCACCTCGAACGGACGTCCACCCGAATCGTAGCTGACAATGAGTAGATCGCGGAACCGCTCGTCGGGGATCGCGGCCAGCAGCTTCTCGAACTCGTCCGGGGTGACGATGCCGGTGCGGGTCTTGCCCTCGGGCTTCTCCATTCCCTTGATCGGGTTGTGCGTCAAGCCGCGGTTTTTCACCGCCCAGTTGAAGCCCCGCTGGAGCGCGGTGATCGCGTTCCGCTTCGTGGTCGGCCCCCAGCTGGTCCGGTCGGAGAGCCACTTCGTGACGTGCTTGCTTGTAAGCTGATTGACGCCGAGAGTGCCGAGCTTCCGACCGGTTTCGTCTTCCGCGTTCACGAAGTGCTGGCAGAATTCCTCATAGCGGGAGGCGGTGAGCGGCGCCCGGTGTTCCTTGCACCAGGTAATGAAGTCATCGAGTACAGCCACGACCGCGTCGCCTGCCGACGATTGGATCGGACTTCCCCCGTCGAGCAAACGGCGGTAGGCAGCGTCGATCTCCTCCGGGGAATTCCACCGCCCGGTCTTGTTGCTCTTCTCGGGCGCTGGCGCCTTTGCGGGATGCTCGCCGAGGAGATGCTGCTTGCCGTGCAGTGTCACGTACCAAGCGTTGCGTGCTTCCCAGAACCACGGATGTGCTTTCTTTGCCATTGCCACGCCCCTTTCGTCGTTTAGAATAGGCGGTGGCCGCTGCCCGGATTGACGAACCGCGATACCGTGTCAATACCGTGTCAGAGGCCCAGGAGAAGGAGACAGCGAAACGACGCAAGTCCTTCTCTGGCAATTATAAGGACAGATAGCTCAGCTGGTAGAGCGAAGGACTGAAAATCCTTAGGTCGCCGGTTCGATCCCGGCTCTGTCCACTGGCAAGGCGGAAAAGACGCAAATTACGAAACCATAAGGACTTGCTGAGGGACTGTCCCCAGGGTCCAATGGCTCGTCCACACTCCAGCCGTGTTGCAACGGTGACTCAGCCCCGACCTTGAGATGCCGTCTGGACCATTCCGCGAGGCTGAGTGTAAGCCCCTTGCGCCGGGTCAAGAGACAGACAGCCACGCCCACCAAAGGAACAGAACCAAGAGACCCAGCACAACCAAGTAAAAGATCGCTTGCGGGAGGAAGGGGAATCGGTGGCCGAAGCGGCTCGACGCCAGGCCGATGCGAACCTGCTCGACCAACTCTTCGTGCCCGGAATGCTCCGTCACAAGCGGTTCTTTCTCCAAATGCAGCTCGCCAGGTAGTCGGGGTGAGGAATCCATAAGAGCCTCCGCAGCGTGGGAGTTCCTGATCGTCCGCGCCCACAGTATCATTATAGGCACGCCACGGCTTGGCCACCAGCACTCCGGATACTCCGACTTCCTAGCCGATGGGAACGAGCGGAGTGTCTGCGGATGCGAGAGAGGGGCAGCGTATCTGTGGACAGACCGGATCGTAGAAGGGGTGAGCGTTAAGTCTTTGATAAGTGAGGTGCTCCTGAAAAAGGGGATCTTCCGCAAAGCCTGCCAGATCCACTTGCCCGCTCTTGTAGAACGAAAGGATTAACAGCCGGCCCTGGCCCTTGCTTGCCCTTGTTTTGCCTCCGTCGGAAGGGGAACGGACGCGCCCGTTAATAATCCGTGCGGACCACTTCCCCGCTTCGGATGGTTACCAGAGCCCGCAGCAGCCGTAGGTCCGTGGTGGACTTCAGGAAATGCACGGAGCCGTCCGCGAACACCGCGTTCGCGCCGCCGGAGTGAAAACTGTAAACCTCCCTGGCATTCGTACAGTTCACGGCGCAAGGCGGGTTCGGGTTTCCAGGCGGCCAGCCCTGGGTGTTGGTCGCCAGGTCGAACCCGCGAATTTCCATATGGTTGTTCGGATTGATCCATCGGCCCGTCCAGTTTCCGGTAGTAAATAACGTCGCATCCAGCCGCCCGTTCAACCAGTGTTGCTCCCGGCCGGCGCACTCCGCCACCAGGAGCGTGTTGGAGGTCCCGTCCGTAATGTCCGCCATCCGGTTCCCCTTGGTGTTTCCGGCCAGCGTAGCAGGTAGGACAACACACAAAACGCCCGAGTTATGATACAGAGCCATATTGTTGTAATCCGCATAATTGTCCGTAACGCCGCCGGTGATGAAAATGTTGGTGGCGGAATAATCCGTCATCGCACCACTGTCGAAATCGCGACCGCCTGGCGCCGAGGGACAGGTCAGCACGTTAAGATGAATGGTGCCGACCGGAACGTTCACCGTATCCTTGTAGGGCAGGTCCACCCGGTACCCCCGGACGAGGTTGGCTTGTTCGATGTAGGGCAAGATGTAAGTGATCCACCCCTGGTAGTCCACCGCTGCTTGCCCAACCGCGGGTGCCGTCTTGAGCCGGCCAGGAGGAAAACACAGGTTCGCGTCATGGTAGTTGTGCAGGGCCAAGCCAAGTTGCTTGAGGTTGTTGGAACATTAGACTTTATCGGGAATAAGGTTTTCGTTAGGTTTTGAGCCGCCGCTTACGCTTCTCGCCTCGAACGTTGTGCAATCCACAGGCCGCTTCCATGACTGCATCTGACACGCCGTCCT
>JBGQLF010001133.1:0-4118 GCA_041499985.1 Gemmataceae bacterium | reverse complement strand
GAACTGGCTGCCGCTCGGCTGCTGAGCAACCCCGCGGATTTCACCGGGGAATCGGTCGCGCTCCTCCCCGGAACGCAGGTTCGCATCACGGTCCAAAACGAGCGAAGTTGGGCACCCCTACCGGTTTCCGCGGCGAACATCGTGAGTCTGGTCAGCTCCCCGTTCGGACAAGGACCCTGGCTCGCGGCGTCTGCACTCGCCCTGGGAAGAATCGGCTCGGCCGACACCTTTGTGGTGAGCAGTGAAGCCCGTTACGGAAGCGACGAACCCCAGGTGGTCGTGCGTTCGCTTACACGTCGCTTTCGACGGGTCGTTGAGAAAGAGCGCGTGCGCCTGGAGGGATCCGAAGCAGGGCTGAGAAGCAAGGAGTAGCCTCGCGGGGGAGACAGACGGTGCTCGATCGACTCCCAATCCAAATAGTCTGCGACTCGGCGGTCAGGGACACAGACCGCACCAGACGATCGTTCCTTCCCAAACGAGAGTTTGGGAACCAGAGAGCAGGCGCGTTAGGCTTGTTCAACCTCGTCTTCGCGGACTAGCAGGTAGAGCGGTTCTGGATCCAACGGTACGTAGACGCGGTAGAGAACGTTGCCAGTCGGCGAATACGTGCCGCGTGCCTCGGCCACCGTACCGACGAAGGGGGTCCCCTCTTTGAGCCGTACTTTGTCGCCCACTTTGTAGCGGGGATGCTTTACAAGATCAGGCATTGTGGAGTCTCCTCTCAAGGCGGCCAAGGTGACACGCCGGTGGTGGCTTGAACATGATTGCGCACTACCGCGTCGAACGCGGTTGCGAAGGCATCACAATCGGTCCGCCAATCCCGCACCTGAAGGATGGTCAAGGTTGTCGCCCCGCCGAGTTCGGCAGGATCATAATCGTGGTGCGCGATCGCGTTCCGCCAAGCGTTGAGCATGGCGAGCCGATGTTGTCTCGCCGCGTGGCCAGGGTCGATGGCGAGGACCACGGGCCAGAAGTCGAAGAGGTAGCGGTTGAAGTCCGCGCCAAGATTGCCTGCGTTTGGGTTGCCGGTGTCCAGCTTCCGTCCGTAGACGCACTGCCACCGAAGTACCCTGCGCAAGGCGATCGGGTTAACCGAATCGACGAGCCAATCCGCACACTCCCCGTGCAGGTCGCGACAGAACCCTTGAAACTCCGAACTGAGCAACACCGCGTAGGATCGGATGTACTCCTGAACTCGGTTCGGGTCTGCGGCGTGCAGAGCCTCCAGATGCAGGCAGTCCGCCTCGACATTCTGAAGTCGGGGAATTCGGTCTGCCCGCCAGGCGAGAAGCGCGTCAGACGGCATCGACACTCCCGACTCGTAAAGTCTCCTCTGTGATCGCCGAGCAGCCACGAACGGCGGGCGAGCCCCCAGGTCATCGACCAGCAGCAGGGTTCGCCGATCACCCATCGACCATGCTATCCACCATTCTGGCAAACCGTCAACAGGAGACGGTGAGCCCGAATCGTGGTCACCGACGCGGGAAGCGGGGCGGCGTCAGACCAAGGTGAGGAATCCCCAGGCACGCGATTATCTTCACGGACCGCTTTGCGCTCAAACCAGAACTGCTGTCGCCCTTGCGGCGCGATGTCGAGCTGGAATCTCTCCTGCAACCTCACGGGTCCTTCCCCTTTCCGGGTCGTGACGGGCGCGCCGCCGTTTCGCCTTCCACCAGCTGCCAATAGCGGTCGCTGGCCAGGTTGTCCCAAGTTTGCACCTGGCCCGATGGCCAGCGCACCGTCAGCCGTCCCGGTTGTTGCTGGACACCCAGGCCGAAGAGGACACGTCGATCACTGGCGGACAAATAGCTTCCCCCTCCCTTGATCGTGCGCACCAACTTCTGGTTGCCGCTCTCCAGCGTGAGCTTGGCTCCGACGGCGTCCCGATACTCTTTGCCGATCAGCTCGATCCCCAACCAGTGATGGCCGTTGTCCAGAGCGTTCCGCAACAGGACGACGGGCTCATTCAGATGACTGATCACGACGTCGGTCCGACCATCATTATCCAAATCCCCAAAGGCAGCGCCCCGGCCCGTATACTTGCCTTGAAAAAACGGACCTGCCATAGCGGAAACATTCTCGAACCGGACCTGATGCGGCTTATCGCCTGGCTTGCGGAGGTTGCGCAACAAAATGGGCCGCTGCTTGACTTCCCCAGGCGCGGGCGGATAGTGCACGACGTGGCCATTGGTGATGAAGATGTCCTCGGCGCCATCGCGGTCAAAGTCAATAAACCCGGTGCCGAAACCGACGTAAGTCAAGCCGATGGCCGAGATGCCCGCGCTGCGGCTGGCATAGACAAACTGGGCGTTGCCCCGGTTGCGGTACAAGGCATGGGATTCATGTTGATAATTCGTCACAAAGATGGACAAGGCGCCGCTGCCATCATAATCCCCGACGTCGACGCCCATACTCCCATTGGGTGTCCCGTTGTCGTCGCACGCCACCGCGCTGGCCAGGCCTGCTTCCTCAAACTTGGCCCCACCCTTGTTCAAGTAGAGGAAGTTCTCGACGGTGTCGTTGGCCACGTAGATATCCACCTTGCCATCGTCATTGACATCCGCCGCCACGACCCCAAGGCCCTTGCCATCGGCACGCAGACCGGCTTCCTGGCTCGCATCCCGGAACGTGCCGTCGCCATTATTCAGATACAAGATATGCGGCAAGGCCGTGAATTGCTTGGGCGGACAGACATCGGGCACCTTCCCCTCGCGGTAATCCTTGCACGGCGGGTGATTGGCGAACGACCAGTTGACATAGTGCGCCACATACAGATCGGGATGGCCATCGCCATTGAAATCGGCCCAGGCGGCACTGGTACTCCAGAGCTTGTCGTCCAGACCGGCCGAGTGGGTAACCTCCTCGAACTTGCCATGATTATTGCGATAGAGCGCGAGCCGACCCCAACCCGTGACGAGCAGGTCGGGCCAACCGTCGTTGTTATAGTCGCTGACGGCGCAGCCGTGACTGTAGAACAATCCCTCGCCGGAGAGCGGCAGGCCGACTTCGGCCGTGACATCCTGGAACTTCCAGTTGCCCAGGTTCTTGTAGAGGCGATTGGGATGACCTTTGATCTGCTTCTTATCCGGCCCATCGAAGTAGCCGCCGCCGGGCACGAAGATATCGAGCAGCCCATCCTGGTTATAGTCGAGCAGCGCCACGCCTCCGCCCAACGATTCCAGAATCGCGCAGTGCTCCGCTTCATGGCCATTGCGGTAGGTAAAGTTCAGGCCGGACGACGGCGTCATGTCGACGAAATGGGCCGAGGGTGCCGTAGCGGCTGGAGTGATGGCCGGAGAGCGGGGAGCCGGGCCCGAAGAGTTCGTGCAGCTCGCGACGCCGAGGATGGCAGTCACCAGCGTGGTGACACCCAGCCACAGGCCAAGCCGCGGCTCCGTTCGCCTTTGCATGGTCTCACCCCTTTTTGGACTCCCCACCAGCCAACACCTGCCGATAGTACTGCCCTAATTTCGGATCGCCAAGCTTCTGCAAGCATTCTGCAAGCGCCTTCCTGGTCGGCTCATGATCCCGGTCGAGCTGGAAGGCGCTCAACAGCCAGCGCAGCGACTCGGTCGCTTGGCCCAGGCGGAGGAGAATGGTTCCGGCCTCGTAACGCAAGGCCACGTCCTCTGGATGCGCCAGAATCTCTTTGGTGAGAGCCTCCATCCGGCGCAGGTCCGCTTCGATCTGTTTCTTGTGGCGTTCGTACCCGAGCGCTTCGTCGACCCGCTTCAGCTGGCGTAGCGCCGTGGCCAGCATTTGATTCGCCTTCAGATCCTGGGGCATCTGCGCGTGGGCGCGGCGGAACCAGGCCAGAGCCTCCTCAATATGATCCTCATCGAGTTCCAGCTCGCCGCGCAGCAGCAGCCCGCCAGCGTGCTCCGCATGCGCGGCCAAGAGCTGCTCCAGCGTGGCGCGCGCCGCCTCCGGCTGATTGAGCGACCGCTGGCAACGGGCCAGTCCGAGTAAGGCTGTTGCGTAGACGGGATCACTTTGGAGGCAAGCCAGGAAATGCCCCTGGGCCTCGCCAAAGCGACCGCGCCGCAGGAGGACTTCCGCCAGGCGCAGATGCGTCTCTGGATGATCCGGCCGACAGTCCAGGGCGCGCTGGTAGTCCT
>JBGQLF010001132.1:0-4131 GCA_041499985.1 Gemmataceae bacterium | reverse complement strand
AGTAATCGCAGGTCAGCAACACTGCGGTGAATGTGTTCCTGAGCCTTGTACACACCGCCCGTCAAGCCACGAAAGATCGGGGCGTCCGAAGTCGCTGGGCCAACCGCAAGGAGGCAGGCGCCGAAGACGAAACGGTCGATTGGGACTAAGTCGTAACAAGGTAACCGTAGGGGAACCTGCGGTTGGATCACCTCCTTTCTAAGGATGATCACAGACCCCCTAGCTCTCACGCTGGGGGAGTCAAGCATGTTCGCATCCCCATTGGTTGGTGCTATCGAACAAAGATACACCCCGCCGTTCTGCCAGGACGGCGGGGTGCTTTTTTTGCGCGGCGGAGATCGCTGTCAGGGTCCAACAATGCTATCGGGGCCTGATGTAAACAACCTCATTTCAGTTCTTTGAACTTCAAGTTCTTGAACTCGATGTACCAGAACTCCGACTGTAGCCCCACGTGCCCTCGAGGCGTCGGGCAGTCGTTCCACGTGGTCGCGATGGCCCCGTTGATCCAGACCGTGATATTCTTGCCCTTGCACGTCACTTCGTACGTGTTCCACTCACCGGGGGCCTTGGCCAGTTCGTCACCCTTGCCGGCCATGACCACGCGCTCGGGTTTGCCGTTGACGATCTTTTCATAGAACAGATCGCCCAGGCGCGGCGGCTGCATCAAATGGGCGACCTGGGCCTGGTACCAGGTCTTGCCATCGAGGGAGCTGCGTACATAGACACCGCTGTTGTAACCGGTCTTGCCGGGCACCGGACGGAAGCGCCATTCTACATGGAAGATGCCGTCGGCCCGTTCCTTCTCGTGCAGCAGCATTTCTTTGACGTTCACACCATCGCAGACCAGAATCCGGTGCTCGCGGTCCACACTCCAAGGGTTCTTGGCGTTCAGTTTCTCGTCGGGCGGCAACACCACTCTCCGCCAGCCTTGAAGATCCGTTCCGGGCATCAGATCTGTCCAACCCGACGGATCAGTTTCCAGTGCACTCTGTCCCTTGGCCGGCTCGGCAGCCGGTGCGGACCAGAGCGACCATGCAGTCAAGCCAACCACGCCGAGGAGACTCCACACGCTTCGCCAACGCATTGCAGCACCCTCCTTTAGCCAACTAAAGCTGCGCCGCCAACCCCTCCGCTTCGGCAACCATGTCGCCGAGCAGTCGCAGTCCCAGTTCCCAGAACCCTGGATCGGTCACATCCACGCCCAGCCGGGCCAAGAGTAGGTGCGGCGCATCGGAACCACCCGAGGCCAACAATTCCAGGTATCGCGGCACGAACGCCGGCCCCTCCTGCTTGTACTTCTGCACCAGCGCCAGCACCAACAGCTCGCCGAAAGCATAAGCGTAGCAATAGAACGGCACGTGGATGAAGTGGCCGATGTACAGCCACCACCAGCTATAGCCTTCGGTCAAGTGCACGACGTCGCCGTGCATCGGCCGATTGGCGGCCAGCCACAGCTCGTTGACTTGCGCCGTGGTCAATTCCCCTCGCTCCTGGCGGGCTTGGTGCAGGGACTGCTCGAAGCGGGTCAGGACCACCTGGCGAAACACCGTGGCGAAGCCGTCCTCGATCTTGCTACACAACAGAGCCAGGCGAATGCGCGGCTCGGGGTACATCTCCAGCAAGCGCTTGAACGTCAGCATCTCCCCAAACACACTGGCCATTTCCGCGGTTGTCAGCGGTGTGTCGCACTGTAAATAGCCGACTCGGCGCGACAGGTATTGGTGCAAGCCGTGGCCAAGCTCGTGCGCCAAGATCAGGATATCGCGAAGTTTATCAGTATAATTCATCAAAATATACGGATGCATACTCGGCACCGCGCTGCTGCTGAACGCCCCACCGCGCTTGCCCTGGCGCAGCTCGGCGTCGATCCAGCTCTGGTCGAAGAATTCGCGGATGATCGAACCGGCGCGCGGGCTGAAGGCGGCATAGCTCTCCTGCACAATCTGCCGGGCCTGCGGCCAATCGCAGCTCGGCAGGTCGGGGAAGAGGGGCGCATAGCGGTCGTAGTCGTAGAGCGGCTCGAGCTGGAGCAGCCGGCCCTTGAGGCGGTAATAACGCTGCACGGTGCCGTGATGCCGTTCCGCCGCAGTCATGAGCGCTTCGACGACGGCATCGCTGATTTCGTTCGCCAGGTGACGCGGCGCCATCGGGCTGGGGAACTTCCGGAGCGTGCAATCGGAGCGGTGGTCGAGGACCAGGTTGTTGAAGATGAATGTCAGCAGGCGGGCGTTCTCTTGCAGGCCCTTCGTCAGACCCTCGGCGGCGGCGCGGCGTACCGCGCGCTCGGAGTCGTAGAGCTTGGCGTTGATCTGCTGCATGCTGAGCAGTTCGCTCCGGCCATCGTACTCGAAGGGGAACTGCATCGACGCGACGCTCTCGTCGAAGAGCCGCACAAACGCCCCTCGGCCGGTGATCCCCTTCTCATCGAGGATTTTCTCTTCCGGCTCAGTGAGATAATGCGGCCGCCAGGCCCGTTTCTGCTCCAGGTAATGACGATACCGAGCCAGAGCCGGATGCTCCAGCAGGGCCTGGGCGGGCGTGTCCGCCAGCTTGACCCATTCCAGGTCGAAAAAGATCAGATGCTTGTTGATGGCAGTCCGCTGTTCGCGGGTGCGCGTGAGCAAAGCGCCGTGCCGTGGATCGTCGGTTTTGGCAGCGTGTACGAGACTGGCGTAGACGGCCGACTTGTCCATTTGCTCGGACAGGCTCTCAAGTTCTTGCAGGGCGGACCGGAGGACTTCGGGAGGCGGTCCCCCTTCGACCTGGATCTTGCCACGATAGGCGACCTCGAACGCCTGGGCGCGGCTCAGTGCGGTTGCCAGATCCTCGGTGATCCGTGAATCGTCCACGTCCCGGTAGAGGTCGGCGAGGTTCCAGGAAACGCCGTCGGCACTGCTGGTTGGATGAAGCGCCTGAATCATGCCGCTTAATTCCCCAAGGTGTCGAGAAGGGGCGAGAACGCCGTCCTGCGATTGTACCGAATGCGCGGGGAAAATGGAGAGACGAGACTATCCCTCCTCGCTTGGAGCAAACCACGGATTGCACGGATGACCAAGCGGCGATTCTATTCCATCTTTCTATCTTATCCGTGTGATTCGTGAAATCCGTGGTTTTTCTGGCTCGTCCCGCAATCAAGTCCCGGCAATAATGCTACCGTTTCGATTTTTCGAGCATCTGGGTGCCGCCGATGAACGAGGTTACCCGCGTCCTGTCCGCCATCCAGCAGGGCGATCCGCACGCCGCCGAGCAGCTCCTGCCGCTAGTCTATGAGGAGCTGCGCCAGCTGGCGGCGCAGAAACTCGCTCAGGAGAAACCAGGCCAGACGCTTCAGGCGACGGCCCTGGTCCACGAGGCCTATCTGCGGCTGGTGGACCGGGAGCAGGCGCCGCACTGGAACAGCCGGGGCCATTTCTTCGCCGCCGCGGCCGAGGCCATGCGGCGCATCCTGGTCGAACGTGCCCGCCACCGGCGCAGTCGCAAGCACGGCGGCGGCCATCAGCGGGTCAACCTGGAGGAAGCCCTTTCCCTGGCGGACGAAGCGGCCGAGGACTTCCTGGCCCTGGATGAGGCCCTCGAGAAGCTGGCACGCGAAGACCCGATCAAGGCCGAGTTGGTCAAGCTGCGCTACTTCACCGGGCTGTCAGTGGCAGCAGCCGCCCAGGCGCTCGGCATCTCGCGGGCCACCGCGGACCGGTACTGGGCCTATGCCAAGGTGTGGCTCTACTGCGCGCTCACGGGCGCGGAGCCACCACCCCGCCGCTGAACTATTTTTCCCATCACGTGAGGCGCGGCGCTCCTTTTTTTCGCACTGATCTTTGGAGAGACATTCTCGAGGCGAGTATAGAGCCATGGAACCCAAGAGTATCGACCGTATCTACTGGGATGCGGCGCAGCTCTGTTCCGCGGAGGAACGGGCTGCGTACCTGGAGCACGCCTGCGCTGGCGATGCCGTGCTGCGCCGGCGCGTGGAGCAGTTCCTCCAGGCACGCTCGCAAGCCGAGAACTTCCTGGAGTCGCCCCCTCCGGTCCTGGCTGGCACCGTCGATGAGCCGCTGTCGGGACGGCCCGGCACAGTGATCGGCCCGTACAAGCTGTTGCAACAGATCGGCGAAGGCGGCATGGGCGTCGTCT
>JBGQLF010001131.1:0-4133 GCA_041499985.1 Gemmataceae bacterium | reverse complement strand
CACGGCACTATCCGCTGCCGGCTTCGGGGTGGGCGCTGCCTGCACGCGCCGTTGCTCAAGTCCCCGCAGCTGCTCCGCGATCCGGTCTAGCTCGCGGCTCCGGGGATCGAGAAACTGTGCCCGGGCCGTGGATTGCAGCGTAAGAAGCACAGCTACCAGTAAAGCACTTCGCAGAAACATGCTCCCTCTCCTTTCATGATGCGGATGCGATGCCGGCGCGGACCCGATCTTCGCTCTCACGCAGAGCGCAGCGCAGCACCGGGAGTAGCCGGGCGCAGGCTTCCCCGTCGGTGCCGGGCAACAGTATCCCTTGCAGATCGACAATAAGACAGAAGGCCGCGGCCTGAGCGAGATCGGGCGCGAACGCCGCCTCCGGTACGGTGAGGTTTCCGCCGCAAAAGGCGCAGGTCCCCTGCATGCCCGCCTGGGCCTGGGCCACGCGGCATTTCTCCTTGCACCTCGGGCAAGGAATCAGTGCGAACTCGAACATGTCAATTCCGGCTCGGCCTGTAAAGCCGTGCCGCCTCCTGGGTGTTCAGGGCTTCATAGCGTTCCAGGAACCTCCGCAGCTCCTGATAGAACTCGTGATGGGCATCGCGCTGCTCGGCCTCCAGCAGAGCGGGGGCGATGAGGCACACCAGCCGTTTGGCTTGGTTCCAGGCAAAATCATGGTGACGGTCGCTCATGTCGTTGCTCCTGAAGGGGCGCCGGGGCGAGCGGCGCGGGTGAAGTTCGGTCAGCGGACGTAGCCGCACTCCTCCAGCGTGCGGTCCAGGGCCACCACCTCGGGCAGCATCGCGGAAAGCGCGAGGCGGACCAGCTCGGGGTGGAGCAGGTCGCGGCGGACCTTCATCCGGAGGACGAATGACGAATGGGGCAGGTTGTGCAAGGCCTGCCACTCCCCCAGCTCGGGGTTGCGCCGGGAGAGCATGTCGGCGACTTCCTGCGGCAGGCGGCCGGACGGAAACTTGACGGCGCTATGGAGGGAGAGCATCAGCGTGTCCAGGACCACGATGACGTGCAAGTGGTACGTGGTGCCGCTGTGCGCGATGCCGAGGACGCCGCCGTTGGCATTGGCGATGAGCAGGGGCAGGCCCAGCTCCCGGCCGAGTTCGCGCAGCATAGGCCGCGCGCCCTGGTTGCCGGTAACAAGGGTGGTGATCGTTTCGAGTAAACGCATGACAAATCTCCTTTCAGCGATCCAAAACGTAAGGTCAGGGGAAGTTAGCTGCGCCGGAACGAGTCCCTCCAGCGCTCGAAGGCGGGAAGCAGGGAGGGGTCCCGCGCGACAAGGGCCTCCCAGGCGTCGTAGGTCTGTTCCAGGCATCGGAGGTAGCGCCGCTCTTTGACGTAGGCGTGGGCGAGGATGATGGCGAATGCCAACAGCGGGAGTATGACCAGCAGCGGGGGCTGGATGCCCAGGCCCAGCAGGGCCAAGGTGATAAGATCGGGCGGGGAGCCGTCGCGGTAGAGACCGTCGGGCGTGAGGGTGGTGTAGGGCAGACCCCAGGGGCCGCCGAACTCCCAGGTGATGCCGTACTGGAGGAGGAAGAAGTGGCCGAAGCAAAAGGTAACGACGCCGGAGCCGAATACCCACCATATCCAGGTAAGGCCGCTGCGGACTGCCGACAGCGTTCGGGTAATGCACTGCATGACGTTGCTCCAGAGTGGACAAAGACCGGGCGATGGCACGACGCTGCCCGCCCGGGGCCGGCAGTGCCGGCAGGGCGGTGAGAAAAGTGCGGGCCTCCGTGCCCTCCTGGCGCTTCCGTGCCGGGGTGTTGTCAGCCGCCGAGGGACTGGCCGCGCCGCTGCTGTTGTTGCAGCTGCCGCTCCTGCTGCTTGTCCTGGCGGTTGCCGTGGCCTTGGGTATCTGCGACTTTTCCGGGGGTCATGGTGCCATAAAGGCCCAGCTCCGAATCCGCCGCGGATTCTTTGCTCGGATTAACGGCATTGCGCAGCTCTTTGAGCCCGAGCCGGCCCATGGCCGCGGCGTGGCCCTGGCCGATCTTGGCCTTGGGCGCTCTGGCCTGGGCCGTCTGGGCCGGCGGCGGTGCCGCGGCGCGATAGCCGTTGCGTTGGAACACATCCATACAGTCCTCCTTTCAAGAAAGTGGTTAGGGTTGCTCATGCTCATGGGTTGGTTCCGCGTGCCGCTCACTGAGCAGCTGGAGAAGAGCAGGATCGAGGCCCTCGGCCAGCTTCGGTGGGGTGGCCGCGTCCGCCTGCCTCGCCCGGACAGGCGGCGAGGGCAGGCGCGACACCGACGGCGTCACCGCGACGCCGCGCGCGGCGGGCCGGGAGGCCTTGGGCTGGGTAAGGTCTTGCACATGGTCGTGGAGGCGCTCGGCGTCGATGCCGGCGTCGTTGACGTCGAGGGCCTGGTCGCGCAGGCGGCGGTAATCGTCGCTCACGCGCGTACATAGAGCGGTGCCGGCCAACATCAGATACACGCCCAGCGGGATGCTTCCCGGCATCACCAGGAAGCCGGCGATAAGGGTGAGGACCGGTTCCAGCAATCGCTTGACCAGTCGCTCGGAGGTGGCGGGAAAGACAAACCGCAGGAGGGACAGCAGCCAGGGCTTGCCGCTGTAGTAGCTGTGATCCTGCCCGAGGCGCCACCAGGCGTGGATGCGGTGGACGACGTGGGCGGCGAGAGTGAGGCCGAAGAACTGCAACAGGAGACGCAGGCCTTGCTCCAGGGGGGGAGACGCGACCGAGGCCGGCGACCAGGCGGGCGGGGTGGGGTCAAGTGCCAAGGGGCCGTAATCGCCGTAAGGGTCCGCAGCCGGCAGGCCGAGCGGCGAGCCGGAGGAAGGAACGACCACCAGGCCATAGGGCGTGGCGATGATCTGCTGCCCGGCGGGCAAGAGCGGGGAGAGGCCGTAAGGGTCCACGGCCAGTGGCCCCGCCGCGAAAGGCCGCGTCGGGCCGCGGAGGCCGCAGGCAAGGACGGCCACGACCGTCACCACCAGCAGCGTGGTGACGAGATACCGGCCGACGGCGGCGCAGTACCGATGACCCAGATTCCGGTGCCAGAACAACTCGCAATTAAAGGCCATGCCCAGGTACAGGGAGTACATGATCCAGACGCCCGCCGATCCGGCGACGTAGTACGGCCGGGTTTGGGTTTCTTGTTGGTGCATGGGCGGTCTCCTTTCATGTCTGGCGAAACGAGGTGAAAGTCCAGCACCGGCCCGTCGTCGAGAACTTGCGGCCCGGCTGCACGACCACTGCATCACAAGTGAGCTGGTGGCGCTCCCCGCCGCAGCGCAGATAGAGAAAACTCTCCGGCGGAAGCTCCCAGTCCAACTGCTCGGACATGGAGGCCGAGGCGTGGGGCTGCGGGTTGGTCTGGCCGCCGGGGGAGAGCAAAGGCGGCATGGCGTGCGAAATCGACGTGCTGGTGCCGCGGAACATCTGCCGGGAACGTCCGCACAATTCGGAGGCGTATTGGTTCGTTATCCCCGTATTGAGGTGGAAGACCTTGCAGCCCAAATTGGCCAGCAAAGAGGAGGTTTCATGGTGGCCACGATCGCCGGGGAGGACGGCATGGAAGTTATCCAGATTTTGCGTAATAACGGATACAGATACTCTGGCACTGCGTGCCGTCGTCAAGAACTGCTGATCGTGCGAGGTGTAGTGGTAGTGATGCTCATCTGACCAGATAAAGACGGGCCTGGGGTATTGGGACACGTCCCTCCGCTCCATCGCCCGCATAAAGCAATACTTATATAACACTTGAGCGACCTGCCCCATTTCCCGAAATTCCTGGATCGGAAAATCAAGACAAAAAATAGCTCCATTAAAAGCCATTTCCGGCACGACGTTCGTGTTGCCCATAAACACCGTGCGCAGGATGCCGGTTAGGAACGGGTCGCAGATGGCCGAGACATTGGCCAGAATGCCGCCGCGGGTGACGTCGGGCGTGAGGGGAAATTCACGGAGCAAGTAACGGGCAGCTATCTCGAAATCCCGCGACAGAGCGGCGTCCTTGGCGGCCTGGTCGCCCTGCTGGAGCATGCGAGAGCAGAGGCTGGTGTCACGCCAGATGTTATCCTCAGCATCTACTTCTTGGGTCGTGTGTGGCGCACTAAAGAGCAGGTCATGGATTGCGGGCAAGGAAAGCGGTT
>JBGQLF010001130.1:0-4134 GCA_041499985.1 Gemmataceae bacterium | reverse complement strand
GTTCTCTCTTGCCATACTCGCCGCCCGCCCGTTCTCGTCCGGACAGGCGTCGCACCCGGCCTACCACTCGGTGAACGTGTGGGACGCGCAGACCGGCCAGGAACTTCTCACCCTCGAGGGGAACCCCGACGGATTCAATCGCGTGGCCTTCAGCCCGGACGGCTACCGCCTGGCCAACGGCGCGACGGGCGGCACGGTGAAGATCTGGGACGCCGCGCCGCTGCCGGAGGCCGGCACGAAATAACAGCCCGTGCCTGGCCTCGGCATTGGAACAAGCGTGCGGCCCCTATTTCAACCTTCGAAGAGCCTCAGCCGCGGATAGGCTGCGGCTGCGCAGGCAACTTTCCAGATAATCCTGGAATTTCGGATTGTGCTCCAAAAGGCGGTCGATCAAGTCGTCGTCTTCTTCCAGAGGGGCCAGCTGAAAGGCCGGCACTCCCTTGACCGTAACGATGACCGGTTCGCGGTGGCAGAGGCGACTGTAATAGCTGAGCCGCGCCTTGACTTCACTCAAGCTGATGACTTTCATGATGCGCACTGAACTTCTGTCCCAGGACCTGCAAGCGGTTGCCGACTTTCTTGCCAACGTTGGGATTCGGACGCCGGCAAGGCTCATCCCTGGTCAGCGTGTTGCAGGACGAACGAGACGCCTGCGGCAGCGCCATGCCGCGGGGCCGGAAGAACCGCCTGCACTTCCTGGACCTGGACGTCCCGAAAGTGCAGTCTCAGTTCCCAGCCGTTGCTCAACAGAAGGGACTCCCGCCAAGTCGGCGGATCACCCAGAACCAGCTCGATCTCGTTGTATTGCCAGTCCACGATGGAGCCGGTCCCGCACAACGCGGACGGCAGTGCGTCCTTGACGATAGCGGGATCCTCGACCAAGTCATACGTGAAAGTGAGGATCGACTGCGGCGGCGTGTCGAGTTGAAGGATGCTAACGAAGTGCTGTCCGCGCCGCCCCATGCCCCGCACCACGGCATCGTGCAGATAGTAGCTGTCCAGAATCTGCCGCAGGCCAGCTGGCATGTGCGCTTTCAGTGAATCTAAAGAGGCGAAATAGCGCTCACACGCCTCGTCCCACAGCTCTTCCTGCCGGTTCAGCACCGTGTGATCCTTTGACTGGCCCATCGCGATCAATTCCGGCGTGAAGTATTTCAAGGCTTTTTCCTCGCCTTGTTCTTGTCTCTCTTGGCGAGCTTGGCGCCTTTGCGTGAGGCCCTTTCCTTTTCCGGCGGTTGCCAGTCGCGCATAGCTTCCAGCGTCTTGCCCAGATGGCGATTTCTCAATCGGGTTGTGAAGCGAGGGCAGGCACTTCAGGACCCATCGTCGTTCGCGGGGTCGGGAACATCGGATGCGCCGTCGTCAGGTGTACGCCTTGGAACGGCAGACGCAGTTCCCAGCCGTTGTCGAACAGGATAGAATGGACGAAGTGGTGTCGGCCGTTTTCCCGAATTAGTTCCAGTTCTTCATATTGCCAGAGCGGCGCCCCCTCGACTGGTCTCGTGGCGAGTGGGTGTTTGGTGACCTCAGGCGGCTCGGTGAGCGTGTAGGTGATCGTCAGCAGTTCGTTTGGGGGCACGTCGAGCTGGAGCGTAATCACGAAGACGTCCCCACGACGGCCCATGCTCAGCACCTGGGAGTCGTGGTAATAGAAACCGTCCAGAAGCTGACGAACCGCCTCCGGCAATTCGGCGCGTATCGTCCGGAGGTAGGCGTCGTACTGATCGACGGCCGTTTCCCAGTCAGCGTCTGCTGCCTCCATGGCCGCACTGTCGAAGTTCTGTAAGGCGAGAAACCGTTGACGGGTGAAATACTTCATGGTTGTCTCCTCGCCGCGCGCCGGTTGGGGGTCTCGTAAAACGTATGGCCCACGTGCGTCTGGGCCTGTTGCTGAAAGTGAGGCATGGCTCTGGGGCCTGCGAACTTGCGGTGCGGCGTGCCACGCGTGTACGGACCGACGGCTGCCTCAATTTGCTGTGCCAGATCGCTATTGGCCTTATGATCATCCCCGCAGACGACCACGTTGAGTCCAGCCCGGCGCCTTGTGATAGCCACAGTCAGGTCGATCTCGGTGCCGCGAACTACAGCCCCAGAAGATCCTGAGGCCAACAGCGCCTCATGGATCGTCGGCGGCGCTGGCTGTAGTGGCGGAGGAGCCGAGGCTACCGGCTCGGCTTTTGGCGGCGTCGCACTCGGGTCTGTTGACATCCACCTATCCTACCTGACTTCTGGCTACCTTGATAGGCCTAGGCACTGTTGCTCCAGATGAGGTAAACTGATTCTCAGGAACTAGCTTCGTCGGAGGGTGAGAATCATGAGCAACGAGAACAACCATCGGCTTCGCGACACGTTGCCACTGCCTACGGAAATCATGCGCCTCTACGAAGGAAAGTACATCATCTATAGCGAAGAAGAAGGCCGGGTCATCGGCGTGGCAGATACGCCTGAGGAAGCGTGGGCTCAGGCGCAGGCTTCGGGAGTTGGGGGGGAGTGGCACTACGCCTACGCCGACCGTAAGGATGAAGGGATCTTCTGAGGAGAAGGAATGCGGTTCCCTTACACGGAGGTCGCTCCCGGAGTTTACCGGCCCATTCTCGCGGTTCGCCTTTGGGGACCCGGGCAAGCGATCCTGATGGATGGTCTTGCGGACACCGCTGCGGACCGCACTCTCCTCCCGCCCAACCTGGCTCGCGCTTTGGGAATCGCTGTGGATGCCTTACCCGCAACCGTGCGAATGCGGTCGGCTACTGGCCAACTCGTGGAGTGCAAGCCGGTCCTTCTACCCCTCGAACTGATTCGAGATGGCGTTCGGTTGTGATGGCTGGGTGAGGTCGCCGTGACTACCGAAGCGATCACGAAACCGCACTGGGGCTCCAAAGGCTTCCTGGAATACTTTTGCGCCGATTTCGATGGGCCGAACCGTATGCTCACCATGACGGCTGGTGCCAATTTGCCAGCGACAACGCCTCCGGCTTGACATTTGGGGAGGCTGAGGACGAACGAAAAGCAATCCTCTTCGAAGCCTGCCGACCATCTCGGATTCTCCTCGCTATAACAACCGTATGACAGAGCACCCCGACGTTCTCATCCTCGGTGGCGGCGTCATCGGCCTCAGCGCCGCCTACTTCCTGGCCCGCGAGGGCGTTCGCGTCGCCGTCCTCGACAAAGGCGACTTCGGCCAGGAAGCGTCGTGGGCCGGAGCCGGCATCTTACCGCCTGGCAACCCCCTTCAGGCTCGCACTCCCCTCGATCAGTTGCGCGCCCACAGCGCCGCCTTGTTTCCAACCCTGTCGGCCGAGCTGCGCGAACGGACGGGCATCGACAACGGCTATCTGCGCTGCGGCGGCCTGGAGTTGGGCGAAGAAGAAGATGAGACGGCAGCCCAGGAATGGCGTCGGGAGGGGATCGCCTTCCAGACCTTGACGGAGTCCGCCCTGTTGCGCCTGGAGCCAAACCTGGCAGCGCGGCGTGGCCTCACCTATCATTTGCCGGACATGGCCCAACTGCGCAATCCGCGCCATGTCAAGGCCTTGCTGGCTGCCTGCCATGCGCTGGGCGTCCGCTTGCGTCCGGGTTGTCCGGTCCACGGCTTCCAGCGCCAGGGTGAGAAGATCACCGCGGTCAAGACGGCGGAGGGACTCCTCCCGGCAAGCCGTTACCTACTGGCAACGGGAGCGTGGTCGGACACGCTGCTCGAACCACTCGGCTGGCAACCGGGCATTCATCCCGTGCGCGGCCAGATTGTCCTACTCAATAGTGGGGCGCCGCGCTTCCGCCATGTCCTGCTCCAGGGGGCGCGCTATCTGGTGCCGCGTCCCGATGGCCGGGTGCTGGTCGGCTCCACGGAGGAAACGGTCGGCTTCGACAAGCGCACCACCGCCGCCGCCATCACCGGTCTGCTGACCCTGGCGCACACGCTCGTTCCCCCCTTGGGCGAGGCGCACGTCGAACGCTGCTGGGCCGGACTGCGGCCGGGAAGCCCCGATGGCTTGCCGTTTCTCGGAGCGGTGCCCGGGTGTGACAATCTGTTCGTAGCCGCCGGGCATTTCCGGGCCGGGATCCAGTTGTCGCCGGCGACCGCCTTGGTGCTGAAGGAATTGCTCCTGGGTCAAAAACTGACGGTACCCTTGGAGG
>JBGQLF010001129.1:0-4143 GCA_041499985.1 Gemmataceae bacterium | reverse complement strand
GACGGACTCTATGATCGATCTTACCCGCAGGTGCCGCGTGACGGCAAAACGGTCGGCCTGGCGCCGGAAGACTGCCGGCGGCTGCTGGACGCGCCCGATGTCCCGCCGGGCCTTCCAGTACCTCGTCGAGCGCTACGTCCGCCGCGTCGGACTCGATCCCTCGGTCACCGTCCATTCCTTCCGCGTCACCGCCTTGACGGTGGCCCGCGAGCGCGGCTCCGACATCATTGATTTGCAGGAATTCGCGGGTTATGGAGACCTCTCCATAACCCGCGTTATGCCCAGCCCCCGGTTATGCGGGGTTCTCTAACCGAATGCTCACTGGGTGACCTCGAGGCATTCTTGTTCCCCACATAATTGCAGAGGAAGGCGAACACGTAGGGGTGCTGTTGGTGAATTGACGTGTCAGATCAAGATGCGTTCGATCTCGTCTAAGCTTGCCTCATCGCTGGTCCGGTCATAGAGCTTCGTCGTCCGTGGTGAGGCGTGGGCGGCGACACCCCCCGCGGCTGGTGGGATCCCCCATTGCCCGAGGGATTGACCACCCCCAGACTCCACCGCACGGAATGACCTTTCGGCGCCTTGCCGCGGCCCTCCAACCGCGACGAGGGCGCTCCTTCTGCGGCAGTCACCAGGACAACTCCGGGGCGATGTCGTGCCCGTAGGTTCAGAGCGAGTTCGCCTCACTACGATTACTCGTCGTCGTTCAGGCGGGGAGTAATCGTGTAGTTCCAGCCAGGGCAGGTCTGGTGGGGCTGAAAGACGAGCCGGCCCATCTCCTTGTTTGATACCTTCTGCCCCAAGGGGAAGTCCCCTTCTAGCAGAAAGGCTTCAACCGTCAGGCCAGTCTCCGTCGTGGTCCCGCGAATGTAGCCGAGCATCAAGTCCATGGTTGACAACGGCCTGCCTGCCCAGTTCATGCTGATGTGACTGAACAACCGCCGCTCGACCGGGTTGAACTTCGAGCACCTCGGGGGGTAATGGCAGACGGTGACCGTCAGCCCCAAACCGTCGCAAAGTTCCGTCTGTAACTGGTGCTTCCAGGCCCGGCAACGGCAGCCGTTACTCCCCCCGCCGTCGGCCAGGACAAGCAGGTTGGCTGCCTCCGGGTAGAGGTGATGGCCCGCGTGCAGCCACCACCGCTTGATCGCCGTGACGGCAAACGCGGGGGTATTCCCCGACGTGCCGACCCAGACGTAGCCTTTGTTTGTCCGCACGTCGTAGACGCCACACGGAGTAGCGACACACTCCGCGATGCTGGCACATGCGTACTCGTCCACCTCGATAGCGTCCTTACACCACGACCGCCCGCTGGCCTTGAAGTTGCCGATCAGTTCTTTCTTCTTGGTGTCCACGCTGATGACCGGGTCCCCCGCCGCCAGGAATGCAGCCTTCTGCTCGGCAATGTACTTGAATTGGGCGTCGCGCTTGGGGGAGTAGGCGGTCGAGGCCCGGTGCCTCACGTTGACCTTCATCGAATAACCCATCTGCTTGAGCAAGCAGCAGACGGTGTGGTAATTGACCTGGTATCCCTTCTCCGCCAGCTTCTTGCTCAATTTCCGACCGCTGATCCGAACCCACTTCTTGCGGGTCATCGGGTCGCCGGCTGTTTCGTCGGTGACCAACTCCCTCAGGACATTTTCGATCTCAGGGTACTTCTCTTTTATCGATGGCCTTCCGGGCCGCCCCTTCGGCCGTTCGAGCGGCGTCCCGGCGAGCAAGGCGGCCAGTTCCGCACGCGCCCGCGCGACATCGCTGGCGCACAGAGCCCTGTGATTTCGGACACCGACCGGCACCCGCCCCTTCCCAACCGCTTCGACTCGATCGCGGCATAGAGCCGGCGTTGCGCGGGGGATAACTGCCCCATGAGCAAGTTGATCTCCCGGTGGTGCTCCCTGTCGGGGTGCTCCACCTCCTGTCGGCAATGCAAGCATCCGCAACCCTGGCTTTCTGTAACCTGCACTTTTTTCTCCCTGCGTAGGTCCTGGCTCACACTGGAGCCACGAATAAAGACAAACAGGCGTGCTATAGACGTCACTTATTGGCCGGCCACGGTCGAAGGTACGGAAGAGGGGCGCCCCTTCTCTAGCGCGATGCCCGCCGCGGCGCGGTAGGCTCCCTTGTCGGCAGCGTTTGTCAGGGTCGGCAGCCTCCATATAACGTCAGAGTGACTCCAGCCAGGCGAGGATGTCGGGGCTGCGATCCCTTGTGGCCTCGCCGGACCCCGGCGAATTCACTTCGCACGCCGCCAATGCCTTCGCTTTCATCGCCAGGTCGATCTCAATGTATCGGTTGGTCGTTGCGATGCTCACGTGCCCCAGCCAGCTACGAATCACGTTCACCTCGACCCCTGACTGCAACAGATGCATCGCTGTCGTATGCCGTAGTGTGTGGGGGGTGACACGATGGTCTTGCAGACTCGGCAGGGTTGTTGCTGCCTTGTTGGTGTACCGCTGGATAATGTCGGCGATACCCGATCGACTCAAGGGGCGGCCGTAGCGATTGACGAACAGGCAGTCGTCTTGGCCTGCGCTGCACCTTCGTTGCTCGATGAGATGTCGCAGCTGCTCGGCTGTGCTTTCCCAGAGCGGGCACGTCCGCCATTTGCGGCCTTTCCCGAGCAACTCGACCTTGTACGGCGCGATCAGCGTCAGCCAACTGACCCGCGTGTCCGCCACTTCCTGCACTCGCGCCCCCGTGTTGTACATGAACAGCAGCAATGCGTAGTCTCGGCACCCCCGCGCGCTGTCTTTGGGAACAGCGCCAAGCAAGGCCGTCATTTGTTCTTTTTCTAGGTAACGGATCTCCGGTAGGACAGCACCCCGCTTTCGTGGGATGGTCGCGATATGGTGACATTGATCGAGAAAACGAGGTTCCCGTGCCGCGATGTAATCGAACAGGCTCCGGATGGCCACCAAGCGGTGGTTCCTCGTCTGAACTGAATTGGCCCGCGTCTTTTCCAGATGGGTCAGGAAGGCGACAACGATCCCTTCCGTGATGTCGGTGACCAGCAGTTTGGTCGCCGGCCTCTTGCGTTGTTCTGCGGTGAAACCCAAGAGCAGTTTCAGCGCGTCCCGATAACTCTGGATCGAGTTGCGGGACACGTTCTTCCGACAAACCAGGTGGTCCTGGAAGAAGGACTGGACGAAGGGTGCCAAGTAGCAAGGGTCGGTCATTGAACTTTCTCTGGATCGAAGAGGCAGCCAAAACTCCGGTGGAATCGCGTATTGGCCTCCGGCAATAAGGCCGCCGTGATCGTCAGGTACACCTGGGTGGACGTTGGATCGATGTGTCCCATGAAGGTGGATAGCAGAGGCAGTTTGCTCTGAACGTCCACCCCTTCTCGATACCAGCGCAAGAGTCGCTGCACAGCAAAAGCGTGACGCATGTCATGCGGACGAGGGGCTTTTGCCCGGGCAGTCCTCGAATGCCCAGGCGATCGACGATGGCGCGGAAGGTGTTATTCAAGCCGCTTTGATCCACGTGGCCTGGCCCCAACGCCACGAACAGCGGGTCATCGTCTCCCAGAGACGCCTGTCGGCGGCGACGCAGATCCAAAAACTGTTGCAGGCGGCGACCGAGCTGGGGGCCGAAGGGGACATAGCGGCTCTTGTAGAACTTCGTCTAGTCGATGAACAGGGTCCCATCCGTGAGGAAGAGATCCCGGACACGGAGGCGACACGCCTCGCCCATGCGCAGACCCAGGCCGTACAACAGCGCGAAGATGATCGAGCAGGTCTCCGCGCGTAAGGGGAATTGGGGGTTGCTGGGCAACTGCCGAGCAGCGTCGAGGATGGACGCCACATGCTCTTTGGTAAAGATGAACGGCTGGAAGGAACTGCTGGGCCGTCGGCCCAATGCCAGTAACACCAAGGAGGTCGGGTTGCCACGCACTACCTTCAGGTCCAGCAAATGGTTGAAGAAGCGCCAGGCCACGCGGACCTTCAGGAAGCGTGTGCGGGCATTGCCGGTGATGGTGCCGATCCAGCGCTGGATCACTTCGGGCGTGATGGCATCAGCAGAACGGATGCCCTGTGCCTCCAGGAAGCGATCCAAGTGGGTCAGGAGACTTCGGTTCGGCCGGTAGTCGGTAGTCCTTCCCCGTGGCCTGGTGCAACTCCAGGTAACGCTGTGCGTGAGGTG
>JBGQLF010001128.1:0-4144 GCA_041499985.1 Gemmataceae bacterium | reverse complement strand
TGGCTCGGTGCTCTACGTCAGCGGCGAAGGCGAAGAGATGGCTGCACGGTTTGCGCTCGACTTGTTGGATTTCGGCATCACTGTGGCCACGATCGGCGGAGGTGGTCTGGCGACGGTGCCCGGGGGCACGCCTCGGGCGGAACTGGTGCCGCTGAAGGAGTCGGCGTTGGCAACGGTCGCAATCTTGCTGACGGTGGCGGGCGGCATGGAGGAGACCTCGGCCTCAACCGGCGCGGGACAGGAAGCAATAGCGACGAATGCGCCGTTGGGATTCGCAGTAGCCTTTGCCGCAGACAAGCGGGCGAGTTCAACTCAGTCCGGTGGTGGGGCCGGGGAGGATGAAGCCGACGCCGCGGCAGAAAGTCAGCCCGAGGCGAACGCGGTCCGCGTGGCGAATACTCCGCTGGAGAGCCTGCTCCTGGGACTCGAGGCAGCGCTGGAGCGCCGGGATCAGGAGTTCCGCAAACGCCTGCTGGAAGAAAGCGCGCGTCCGGCATCGCGCGAGAGTTTGAAGAAAGCAGTGGAGGCACTCTGGAACCAGGGACTCTCTCTCTGGGCCGGTGACCGCGAAATCGGCCAGCGCCTGATGGCCCAAGACCTCCATGGGGTGCAAATGAGCACGCGCGATCAGCTTCAGTTCTGGCTACAGACCATCCCTGGCATCGGTGACCTCATCCGCTTCGCCCTGCCCGGTCAACGCGCTGCCGTGATTCCTGCTCCGGAGGAGGGAAGGGAAGCGACCGTTCCGCAGCGCCCGGAGGAAGAGGAGCCGGCGGACCTTGACTGCGAATGCGTGGATACCGTTTTCCTGGGGGAGCCGGAACAGCCGAGTGCGGAAACGCTGGCCCTTCCCCTCTTCGTTATCTTGGTCGCCGGCGTTGGCAGGGAGCCGCAAAGTCGCCATGCCGGCGACCGCTGCCGGCTCGTCCGGCAGGGGTTGAGGAAAGGGAACGCTGGACCCTTCTAGCCCGCGAACTACGTCACCTGCCGGACGAGCCGGCAGCGGTCGAGGGAGTGTGTCGGCGAGTGGTTGGCACGGAAGCCAGTTTGTCAGCGTACCTATGTAGTTTGCCTGAGCACGCGCTGGATATACTCGCGCACGGCGGCAGCATCAACGCCTACCGCCAGCTCGGCATTGGGCGTTTGCCGGCGCCAAACACGGGCATCGACAACACTCATGCCACGCGTCAACTCGCCGCGTGTCTCCACGTCCACCACCACCGATTTTGTGGTCAGAGCCTTGGGGAGTCCCACGGCTGCCACGCCCAGCACATCCTTCAGGTGGAAGCCCTCGATGCCGTACAGATTACTCGTGGTTCGGATGCCATGGGGGACAATCTGCCTCAAGAAACGGCAGCCCCGGGAGTCGATCGCTTCCAATTCAAGGAGGTCGCTGGGCGAAAAGAGAAGCTTGCGCGTGACATCGAGCGGGATGAGCGTCACCGGCGCGCCACAGTGGAGCACGTGCCGGGCCGCAGCGGGATCGCAGAAAAAGTGAAATTCTGCCACCGCGCTGGCGTTACCAGGTTCGTGCCACGCGCCGCCGACACACACCAGCCGCTCGACCAGGCGCGGCAGCTCCGGGTCGCGGTCGATGGCGCGGGCCAGCGCTGTCAGAGGTCCCAGGCAGACAACGGTCACCTCCTTGGGATACTGCCGTACCAGGTCGATGATTAGCTTGTCGCTGGGGTGGGGATGGTGCAGACGGGCGCAGGGAAACGCGACGCCGCCGAACCCGTTGGCTCCATGCAGCTGGGTGCCATCGACCTCATATTCGATGGGCGGGGCTTCGCCCAGCCGGGGCCAGCGCGGCGGGTCGATCTGTTCGACGAGAATATGGACATTGAGTGTAGCCTGTTCGGCGGCGACGTTGCCGGCTGTCGCCGCCAGGCCCAGGACATCGAGGTTGGGATCGTACAAAGCCAGCGCGATCGCGAAGGCTCCATCGATTCCCGGATCGGCTACTAGGATTACCTTGCGCATCATGGCAGGAGGTCCTTCCTCTTGGCACTTGCCCTTCCAGGCCCAGCCCTTCTCGGCGGCCTCCTCCCGAGAGGAGCGCAGGGAAGAGCTCTCGACTTTTTCCTTCCTCTCGACGCTGAGAGGTACAACCGAGAAAGCAAGGCGTAGTGCGAGCGAGTTGCACGTCTAGTTTGGCGAACAGGCCACCAGACGCTGGAGCACCTGCCGTGCCCGACCACTGGCGAGCGCCTCGGCAGCACAGCGCACTCCTTCGCGCAAGGTCGCGACACGCTCGGCGGCGAGCAATGCGGCAGCTGTGTTGGCGAGCACCACGCGAGTCGCAGGGCTATCTTGGCCATCCAGGATCGCGTGAATCAAGGCGGCGCTTTCCGCCGGCCCCGGCACCACAAGTTCGGCCAGGGAGCACGGCTCCAGGTCAAAGTCAGGCGGTTGCCATTCCCACGCCGTTACCCGAGAGCCACGGACTTCGCGAACCAGCGTCGGCGCGGACAGGCTGACTTCATCCAGACCGTCCCGGCCGCAGACCAATAGCGCCCGGCGCGTGCCGAGCAAAGCAAGTGCTCCCGCCATCGGTTCAAGCCATTCCGGCCGACCGACACCCAGCAGCTGGTAGCCCGCTCCTGCGGGGTTGGCCAAGGGACCGAGACAGTTGAAGAGTGTGCGCATTCGTAGTCGGCGGCGCACCGGGGCAACGTGACGCAATGCCGGGTGGAAATGCGGCGCGAAGCAGAAGGCGAGCCCGGCATGATCCAGACAGCGTTGGGCTCCGGCCCGGTCACCTTCGACCCCAACGCCCAGTGCGGCCAACACATCACTACTGCCGCTGCGACTCGAAACTGCCCGATTGCCGTGCTTGACCACGCTCACCCCGGCCCCCGCGGCAACCAGTGCCGTGGCCGTGCTGATATTGAATGTTCCTGTCTCATCCCCGCCCGTGCCACACGTATCGAGCAGGTCGCTGCGGCCAGTCTCAAACCGGACCATATGCTCGCGGAGCACGGAGGCGGCGGCTGCCAGCTCGACTGCCGTTTCCCCTTTCATGCGCATGGCCGTCAGCACCGCAGCAATTTCAGCCTCCCCGCTGCTGCCGCTGATCATGTCCGCCATCACGCCGCGCATTTGCTCGGCACTGAGGTCGCGCCGCTCGAGCAACCGAGTCAGAGCGTCGAGAAGTCGGTTCGGTTCGTGCGGTTTGTCCACGATGGCCTGAGGGGCAAAGAGCGCGGCTACCTGCTCTCACGGGGGGCAGGTGTTCTGGCTTGAGCATACACGAGTTAGGTCGATTCTTCAAAAAAATCTCTTTATTTGTGTACGGACGTCTAATATACTAAGGTTCACATTGACGGGCGTCGATGAGTTTACGAGCGGCCCGGTCGGCGTTGCGGATGGGTGTTTGCTTCCGGGGCGACCCGCCTGGGTAGTATTCTTTTACGGGGGAGGACAGCTGTGGCGGACTTCAGTCAACTGACGGACCGGCAGAGAGCCATCTACGACTTCATTCGGGATAAGATCGAGAACCGTGGCTATGGCCCAACGGTTCGTGAAATCGGCTTGGCGTTCGACATCAAGTCGCCCAATGGTGTCATGTGCCATTTGAAAGCGCTAGAGAAAAAGGGGCTGATCCAGCGCGAAGGATTCTCGGCGCGGGCGATTCGGCTTACCGATCATCGGGGGCCAGCGCTCGGTCTGCCTCTGCTGGGTTTGGTCGCCGCGGGCACGCCGACGCAGGCGGTGGCCCAGGATGAACGGCTGGAGTTTTCCGACCTATTCGGCGGGCCCAATAACTATGCGCTGCTTGTTCGCGGTCAATCCATGATCGAAAACCACATCGATGATGGAGACTACGTCATCATCCGCAAGCAAGATGCGGCGGAAAACGGCGAGTGTGTCGTGGCGATGATCCACGAGGAGGTCACCCTCAAACGCTTCTATCGCGAAAAGAATCATATCCGGCTGGAGCCAGCCAACGGTAGCATGCAGCCCATCCTCGTCGATGCCAGTGAAGGACCTCAGATCCTGGGAGTGTTGGTGGGAGTCGTGCGCAAGTGCTGAGAGCCTTCGGAAAAAGAAACGATCACCCAGCCAGCGGGGAACGTTAGTCTCCGGAGGAAGCGGCTTCCTCCGGAGACTAATGTTCCCGGCAGGGGCATGGTTCAAAGGC
>JBGQLF010001127.1:0-4145 GCA_041499985.1 Gemmataceae bacterium | reverse complement strand
GCCGAACTACTCGCTCTCTATCTGGCCGCCGATGGCAACGACGTGATCGGGGCCGCGACGCCGGATGCGCTCCTGAACGCGATCCACCAGGGGTCGTGGGATGCCGTCGTCCTGTCGCTGACCTATCCGGCGAGCGCCGACGAAGGCTTTGCCCTGTTCCAGCAGGTGCAGCAGCAGCTTCCCGCTGTGCCGGTGGTCCTGGGGTATCGGCCGACGGAAATGTTCAACTTGCCGCGGTTTCTGACGCACGGCCTGCGCTTCCACCTCATGCGTGATGCCCAAGGCGACTTCATCTTCGTGATGCTCTCCTGTGTCATCTCCGCCGTCGAGGCCACTCGTGCTGAGGAGAGCCGTAAGCTGGCCCAGCGCCTCCGTGAAGAAATGGATGGCGTCCGGCGCCTGCAAGAGGCGATCATCCCGCGAGAGTTGCAGCCTCCGCCTGGCTACCGCATCGCCGCGCGCTATGAGCCGTCGCAAGTCAGCGTGCTTGGCGATGTGCCCGTGGTGATGGCCGGTGGCGACTATTACGACCTGTTACGGCCTGATGAGCAGACGCTCGTCGTGCTGCTCGGTGATGCCTCGGGCCATGGCCTGAAAGCGTGCATGTCGATCATGACCATGCACACGCTGGTCCGCATGATCCCCGGCGAGCGCTACCGCGATACAGCCGGCTTTGTAAGCGAGATCAATCAACGGTTGTGCGAGAATTCCATTGTGCAGAGCGGCGGCGGCTTTATCACGCTGCTCTATGCGGCCATCGATACGGTCACTCATACGATGAGCTGGAGCTCCGCCGGGCACCCACTACCCCTGTTGCACGATCTCAAGACGGACGAAGTCGTCCAGATTGGCACCTCGGCCGATGGTGGGTTACCGCTCGGGATCGATGCCGGCGCCAGTTACAGCGCGGCCACGATCACACTGCCTCCCGAGAGTCGGCTGTTGCTCTACACCGACGGCTTGACGGATGCCTTTTCCGCCAAGGGCAACGGCCATCAGGCCTTTGGTGTGCACGGCATCCGTGAAACGCTGCGGGCGTGCCGCCAAGGCGAACTGGAAGAGACACTCCAGCAGCTGCTGGGCGCCTCGAGTGCTTTCACGGATGGCGTCGGCCGGCACGACGACACGTCGGCGGTGCTCCTGGAGCGATCGGTCGCGCCGACCGTACGAACCGGCTCTTCGCCCAAGAGCCAAGGCCGGGCGGCCGCAAAAGAATCCAGCAATGACCTGCTCACCCATCGGTTGCACAACGAGGTTACCGTCAACGGCAATTAGCGGTTGGGAGAGAGCTGCGTCTCTCATTGATGCGCCAATAGAAAAGCTCCCCAGCACGCCGCCGGGGAGCTCTCCTTTTCATTCATGAGCAGTTCGAGAGGACTTGTTTGGTTCAAGACTTGGTCCCCTCGCGCGTTCGCGCTTACACGACCGGATTCACGGTAACCCTGCGGCGCCGCACGTATACCAGCGTCGCGCCAAGGCCCAGGGCGGCCAGCACGAACGAGGAAGGTTCTGGAACTCCTGAAGGTGGATTAACAACGATCTGGTTAAGAGAAACGGCCTCTTCCAGGGCGAAGTAAGCGCTGCCACCAGGCGGGAGCGCCGGTGTAAAATTAACGGTCCCGGAATTAAATAAAGGTCCACTATAGTTCGAAAAAGTCACACCAGGACCACCATAGCCAGTCGGATCATTGGGATTGCCCGGGGCAGCAGGCCCAGTGGTTCCGCCAAGAAATCCTGGATTGACGACCCCGTCGAGGTCGAAGTGGAAGATGTCCGAGGGTGGCCCCGTAGCCATCAGATTGAATGAGGAGAGTGAAGTGGTCCCGTTGTTGATGACGCCGAAATAGGTATCGTCGGAGCCATCATAAGGTCCTTGGCTGAAACCAGGCCCATTTGAAGTCGTGATGCTTCCATTGGCATTGAACGTGATCAGAAACTGCGGCCCCAGAGTATCATTTCCCAGGGGGGGGAAAGTGGCTTGCGTGGTCACCTGCGCCCCCACGGGCGTCGCGGCGTTGAGCAAG
The DNA here is from genome assembly GCA_041499985.1 of Gemmataceae bacterium. GTDB lineage: Bacteria > Planctomycetota > Planctomycetia > Gemmatales > Gemmataceae > JBGQLF01. The sequence goes on along the minus strand of JBGQLF010001127.1, from coordinate 2,121 downwards.
AGGCCAAGACCCGCTAGAACGATCCAAAAACTCTGTCGCATGTGTCACCTCACTTGTATGAAAGAACCTGCCTGCTCCGGAAATGTGGTTGAGAAAAGGCAGGGCCGTTTTCGAACGAGTCAGGGGCCTGCCACCCTCTTTCCAGCGCATGCACTTCGGCAAACACAACTCCGCGTTGTGCTGTGAAGAGAAAGCCGGCAGAAGCCCACTACAAGCTTCACCGCTTCAAAGAGAACTGGGCTCGCCAGTACTTTCTCCGTCTGCGAAATGGACCGATCGATCAAGAAACCTTCTCATCCCTGTCACCGGGGAGAGGTACTCTCCCCGGTGACATCTCCACTCGTTGGGCGATCGAGGGATGAATCCAGGCTCCGCATTCACCTTAGGAGCTCCGAGTGAACGGGGGACAGAAAGGTGCAATTAGTATACCAGTAGTATATATATATATAGCTGTAAATATGAACAAGCAGACTGAGGAGAATCCTGTGGTGCTTCAAGGGGGTGTGTCGCAACGGGCAAGCGTGTGAAAGCTGAGAAAGAGAAGGGGGTTACGTCCATGTGGATTGCCTTGGAACAACTCAGAAGGAGCCACCATCTCGCGGTCGCCTCCGAGACGTCTTCGCTGGCGCGATGCTGTCTGGCTTTATGGCATGACCCTAACACTGTAAACTTGTGTTAATGCTCCCTGTAAAGGGGTTAAGCTTTGTTAACAGCTAGGCCCTCGTGGTAAGACCGGAGCTTGCTTCCCAACCGGGCTTTCAGGACAGCAACCTCATGGCAAAGAAACTATCTCAAAAAGGGAACAGAACCTCTCAGAAGCCCTGTTCTCTTTTTGATGTAGTTTCCAAAGGTTGATACTTCGCGCCGACCCCTGCCGGCTCGACCGGCAGGTGAAGCAGTTCGGCAGCTAGCAGCGTAGTGCGGCGCTCTTCTCCACGACCCCTGCCGGCTCGTCCGGCAGGTGAAGCAGTTCCACGGCTACGCTGCGGCAAACCCTAGACAAACCTCCTTCCGCAAGGTTATCCTTCCTCCGATCGTCCTTCCAAAAAAACGGCGGCAGTGCCATGGTTCCCGATCCCCTCTATCGACCCGCGCACCTGCGTGCGGCCTACCAGCTGCGCTACGGCTGGACCGGTTGGCCCTCGAAAATGCCATTCCCCAGCAACCTCATCGCGTCCGTCTTACCGGACATCGCCCCCGAGTGGGAAAAGGACGGCCTCCGCGTTTTGGAAACGTCGCTGACTGCGCAGCGACTCCAACTCACGCTTAGCACGATGCCGCAAGTGCCCCCGGTAACGCTGGCTGGTCGCGTCAAGGGGCGCCTCCAGCATCACTGCCGGCGGAGGGGCACTCGCATCGACTTCAGCCGCAAGCTAGCCGTGCGATCCCTCGGAGATCCCACCCGGGGCCAGGTGGAGACGTACATCCGCAATCAGGTTCCGAAGGAGGCACTGGCGGACGAGCGGTTTCGGGAAATGCTTACCGCAGGGACCGTGGTCCATCCGCAGGTGGGCCTGTCTCAGCCGACGGAGAGCAACAGTGGGCGTTACTGGTACAATCTCCATCTTGTGCTGGTGGTGAGCGAACGCTATCGCATCGGCGAGGCGGCAACTCTGGCGAAGATCCGCGATACGACGTTGCGGATTTGCGTCAAGAAGGGCTATGCGGCGTCGACGTTGGCGGTGTTGCCGGATCACCTCCACCTCGCCTTTCGGGGAGCCATCGAGCAATCTCCCGAGGAGATCGCGTTGTCGTTTCTGAACAACCTGGCATACGTCCTGGGTCAGCGGCCGTGGTGGGAGGCGGGCTACTACGCGGGAACCTTTGGCGAATACAGCATGGCTGCGGTGCGCCCGAAGGGCGGAGAGGCGTAAGCGAGCCGGCGAACTGCTTCACCTGCCGGACGAGCCGGCAGGGGTCGCGGAAGGGGCGCGGCACCACGCTGTTAGCTGGCGAACTGCTTCACCTGCCGGACGAGCCGGCAGGGGTCCACTCCCCAGCCAAGTTTGCCACTCGAGCTTTCTTGCTACCCCAAGCCGGGTCATTTTTTGCTCGATGGACCCGCAAGCACTTTCGCGTCCTGCTCCTGACGGGCAGCCTCCTCCTCGAGCTGGTGTGCCT
>JBGQLF010001126.1:0-4151 GCA_041499985.1 Gemmataceae bacterium | reverse complement strand
TCGCCCGAGGCTCGCGGCTAAACGAAGAAGCGTTTTTCACGCCAGCACCGTTGTGATCGGTTTCGCGTCCTCCGGCACGAGCGGCACAGGTCGAGGACCCGCGCGGTAGTTCTTCTTGGGATTGATGCCCAGGGCCTGGTAAACCGTCGCCACCACATCGCCCGCCCCGACCTTGCCGTCGGTCACGGTCTTGCCATCGGCGTCAGTCTTGCCATGCACCGTGCCACCGTGGATCCCGCAGCCGGCGAAGGAACAGGACCAGGCACTGGCGAAATGATCGCGGCCCACATCCTTGTTGATGATCGGAGTCCGGCCGAACTCGCTCAGGGTAACGACCAGAGTCGATTCCAACAGGCCCCGTTCGTCCAGATCCAGCAAGAGCGTGCTCATGACGTGGTCCAACTCGGTCACCAGCTCGCGATGACTTTCGAAGTTATCCGAATGGCTGTCCCACCAGGCTCGGCCCACCTTGACCATCGGCACGCCCGCCTCGATTAACCGGCGGGCGATCAGTGCATGCTGGCCGAAATCGGTGCGGCCATACCGGTCACGCACGGCGGGTGGCTCCTTCTCCAGGTCAAATAGACTATCCGACCGCATCAGGCCGCGCATCCGCGTATAGGTGCTGTTGTAGCCTTGAATCTCGGCCGCCTGGCGCCCCTGGTTGAAGCGCTCACTCAGATACTGGCGGAGGTGCTCACGCTCGGTGTGCTCTTGTTCGGTGAAACCGGGAGGCAGAGCGAGGTTCTCGGGCTGCAAGGAGCGCTCCAGGCTCATCGCGGCATAACGCCCCCCCAGAAAGCCGGGATTGGGCCGTCCCCACGGCTGGCCCTCGGTAGCTAGATAGAGTGAGACATACTCCGGCACGGCGCTGTCGCGTTGGCCGAGTTCCTTGGCCACGACGACACCGAAATCAGGATATACCAACTCCGCCTCGGGACGCCGGCCTCGTTGCATCAGCTCGGCGGCCTGGCCGTGTTCCCCGATGCGCGTATCCAGCGAGCGCACCAGCGCGACACGGTCCATCAACTGAGCCATTTTGGGCATCAGCTCGCAGATGTGTACTCCCGGCACCGCCGTCGGAATCGCCCGGAAGGGTCCCCCGGTTGGCCGCCCGGGTTTCGGGTCCCACGTTTCCAGCTGGCTCGAACCGCCCGCCAGCCAGAGCAACACAACGTGCTTCTCTTGCCGGCGCAGCTCGTCCGCCCACAGGCTGTCGAGCGGTGCTCCCCATCCCGCCAGGCTCACACCCAGCGCCGTGGCCACGCCTCCCTGAAGGAACAGCCGGCGGTCGAGCGTATGCTCCGGTGATCCACAAAAGCCTTTTCGCGCCTTGCTCAAGTGTAATCCTCGGGAAGAAGTCAATGGTTAAAGCGGAACTCCGCCGATGTTACCAGCGCCCAGATGAGCTGGGCGCACGCCCGGGAGCGATCCTGCCGGTGGGCCTCCAGCCACTGCACCAGTTGCGTTCGTTCTTCGGCCTCGACATGCCGACTCAGGATCGTCCAGACCGCGGTCTCGATCAATTGACCCGTGTCGGCCACTGTCGCCAAGCGTGCCGCCAGGTTGTCGCCCGCCGGCATCATCAAGCGCTGCACCTCCGGGTGGTTCGACAGAAACAACGCCTCACCGGTACTCGATTGAAACTGATCCGTGCGCCGATCCAGGAGCTCCGGTTTGGTCAGCCGGACGATCTGACTTTCCAGCTGGCGATAGCGCTGGGCGCGTGCTCGGGGCTCGCTCGCTGCTTCCAACGTGTCCTCTCCCGTTGCCAGGACCAAGGACAGGGCGAACTGCTGCGGGTCGAGCGGACGCAGCGTAGCCTGGGCAAAATGCTTGTCACTGGTTCCCTCGGCCTCCTCGGTGCGGATGCTTGCGCGCTGATACAAGCGGCTCGAGACCAGTCCTGCAACCAGGCGGTCCAGGTCGTAACCGTGCACGGCCATATCATCCGCAAGCCATTCGAGCAATCCGGGGATCGACGGTGGATTGGCCGAGTGCATCTGGTCGACGGGATGCACCAGGCCTCGTCCCAGAAAATAGGCCCAAAGCCGATTCACGATGGCTCGGCTGAAAAAAGTCCTCTCTTCCAGGGCCACCCTGACCAGCTGTTCGCGCCGACTGGCCGGGACTACGGTTTGGCTGGGAGACTTGTCGGCGGCGGATGCGTCGGCGGAAGACTTCGCGGCTGGCTCGTCGACGGTACGGCTGGACAGAAACATCAGCTTGGCCGTGCGACGTTCACCCTTGGTGGTGACGAACATAACATCACCGGTCGGTTTCTCCGCGATCTCCACGCTTGCCTTGCTTTTGCCTTTACCCTTGGCCGCATCCTGCGTGCGGACGAAGAACGAGGCCATGCCGTAGTAATGGTCCTGCGTCCAGTCGGGCACAAGCGGATGGTCATGGCACTTGGCGCAGCTAACGTTGACGCCAAAAAAGACCCGTGCCGCGTCGTTGGTCAAGTCATCCAGGCTGTTCACCCGCTTCGCCAGAAAGCGATCGGCGCCTTTGCGTTCCTTGGCGTCCCACGGTCCGAGCAGAATCTCGCGGAATAGCTGGTCCCACGGCCTATGCTCCGCGACCGCCAAGCGCAGGTATTCGAGAAAGTCGGCATCGCCGGCGTATTTGCCCTGGATGATCTCGTCGAGTACTCGGCCCATGTGCAGGGCATATTCCGGACTTTCCAGGAGCCGGCGGATCGCTCGGGATCGTTTGTCAGGCGAGGGATCCGCGGCGAAAGTGACCGCTTCGCGATGGGTTGGAATCCGGCCGGCCAGATCCAACGTTAGCCGGCGCAGAAAGGTGGCATCGTCCGCGAGCGCGGCGACTTTGACCTCGTTGGCCTGCCAGTGCTTTTCGGCCAGCGCATCGATCTGGGAAGCCAAAAGGGGAGCCGCGGCGAAGCGCTCTCCGGCATCCTGTCCAGCAGGCATTGAACTCCGTCTAATCGCGAAAGGCGGATGCGGCTCCCCTCCGCGTAAAGAACTGGGTAAAATGAGAACTAGGATCACGCGCGTGTCCTAGGCGCCGGGCCTTTAAGCTGCTTCCGGTGCAGATGTTAGTTCACCACCACAAATGCCGCCAGCGAGGCTCCGCATAGCCTGTTTTTTCAGCGTCTCCACGTCCCGCACGCCACCCGCCGTGGCTGACACGAGGATCCGTTGCGCTAGCTTCCTCTTTACGAGCGCGACCTTGTCTTCGCTACTTAAGTCCATACCGGACGTGGTCAACTCTTGCCATGTGGCGTGGAAGGCAGCCGTTAGCGCTTTCAATTCCTCTTGCGTAAAAAAGGGTCCGAATTTTTGGAAAGGCATCGTTGATACTCCCACGCGCAGTTCAGGCGGGAGCCTTAAAGCTCTCAGTCATCGGTGTGCCTGGGGGCGGACCCCCGATGATGACAAGAACTTTAGCAGTCTCTGCCTGAGGTTGTCTTCGAGCGGCGCAGCATCCTTGAGTGCGGCGCACCATTACATAAGCGGTTCGGCTGGCCACCGATAAAAGGCACCGCTGCTATACCCTGCTTGAAAGCGTCGCCCTCATTGCGGCTTCCCTTCTCCTCCTTCTTCTCATTAGGAGGCAGGTAAAGGCCCCAACCCGCCCGACTCTTCCACGCGCGAGCGGCTTCGAGGCGGCCTTTTGGTGGCCCCGAGAGGGCAACCTCTTGTCAGTGGAGGTTGGGTTAGGGCGAGCGAGATGCACAGCCCGACGGCGTGTGGCAGCGCAGTGAAGCGAAGCAAGTGGAGGGAATAGGGAGAACTAATGCGCGCGCGAACCTGCGTAGGGCATGGAGCGTTTCAAGGTAAGGAGGCAAGCCCAGCGCGTCTGTGTAGACTGGATGAAAACCAGTAACAGGATAGGCAGAAACCCTGAATGAGAAAATCAGCTCTCGCGTATGTGAGAAAGAAGCGGTGTGCTCCCAGTTCGTGGGGATGAGAATGCAAACGCGTGAACTAGGTAGATCTGGATTGTTCGTGTCGGCGCTCGGCCTTGGCTGCATGGGTATGAGCGATTTTTATGGAGCCGGCGAGGATGCCGAGTCGATCGCCACAATTCACCGCGCCATCGAGCTTGGCATCACTTTCCTGGATACAGCTGACATCTATGGATTGGGTCGGAATGAGGAGCTGGTTGGTAAGGCCATCAAGGAT
>JBGQLF010001125.1:0-4152 GCA_041499985.1 Gemmataceae bacterium | reverse complement strand
TGAGCGCGCAGCAGGGAGAGGACGGCGTCTGGTACCTGGATTGCGCGTGGTCAGGTCACTTCAGTGACGAAGCGCTGCGCGACTTACTTTAGAACGCAGCGGCAGCCCAATTCGCCTGACCATCCTTGTCGCCCCCACCTGGTGCAGACTCAGAAGCTGTACAGTCGCTACTTGCACCGCGCCGCCGATGCCGGCGGACTCCACGTCTTCGCCAACTTCCTGAGCCATGGTGGCACGCTGGAGCAGGCCGCGGTCGTCCTCATCGGTTCGCCGGAATACCGGACCAAGCGCGGCGGGAACACCGACCAGGGCTTCCTGGACGCCCTCTACCAGGACGCGCTGGGCCGCCCCATCGACGCTTCCGGCCAAGCCACGTTCAGCGCCGCATTGACCAACGGTGCCTCGCACGAGGCCGTGGCCGGTGCTATTCCGCCCGCAATCTGTGGCGCATGATGCGGTTTTTCGAGACCTACCAGCAGCGGCCAAAACTGTCCCCATCGGTGACAGAAGTGATGCGTGGCCTAACTGATGGTCTCGCTCCAGGCCACCGCATCCCCCTCCAACTTGAGGTATCCGCCGCTGGTCACCCGTGGTGGATGGCCTCCTCCAGCGCGTCCTGCAGATCATCGAGCCCGACTGCCACGTCCACCCCTTCGCCCGAGGTAGGCCGCGCGGTGAGCCACACTTCGTTGCGGCGGACCTCCACCTGGAGCAGCATCTTCCACCCGTGGGCCGGGGAGACGCCCTCGACCGTGCAGCCGCCGGGGGTAGGGGCCGTGATCGCGGGGAGAAGGTCGTCCTCCCGCAGCAGAATCCGCTCCCGCTCCTTGCTCCCGTTGTGGTCTTTAATGATGAGGACTATCCCATCGGCACCCCGCTCGACGTACAAGCGTCGCTCCACCCCGCTCGACTGCGACACGCCGAATATCTTCATGGAACTCGTTCCCTTTCCAGTGCCTTGTTGCACTCCTCGCGATCCTATCCGTATCCTCTACGCGGGTACAGGCCGCTCCGCCGCGTCGTGAAATCATTCCCTGGACGGAGGTGGGCCATGACTGAGGCTGCATGGTCATTGAACTACTGCTTGGATCGGTCCTGACCAGGAAGTTCTGAGAACTTTTTAGTATCCCGAAGCCCGATGAACCGTCAGTCGCCTGGACGATCTGCCGCTGGACTTGGTCCGGACTCCGGCGTACGCGGCGCCCCAGTTCTTGCGTTGTAGACCGCTGCCTCGGACAAGAGGCTGCGTAGAGCTGCCAAGTCCACGTCCTGGAGGCTGGGGATGTAGAGACACCCTTTGCCGGTCTTGCATTTGCCCAGCCCCGGCAGTCGATCCTCCAGAGTTGCCAGCGCGGAGCCAAGGTAGATCGTGAGGTCCGTCATCCGCGACGCAAAACCGAGAATAAACGTGTCGCCTTCGCGACCGCTCTCATAGCGGTAATGGAGGTCTCCGAAGCCGACGATGCTCGTTCCCCACATCTTCGGCTCACTCTTCGTCGCCTGCCGCATAGCCTCAAGAAGGGCGCGGCAGTCCATTCTTCGGGACTGGTCACTCACTGCGGCGAGGAAGGACTCGACGCGGGAATCGGTCTGCTTTGCTTTCGACTCTGCCATTGACGTCCCTCTGGATTGGGTCTAGGGCCACTAGCGACCAGCGTGCAAATGCTTTCAAGAGGCCTTCGGGACAACAAGCGGCCCGCCACTCAGCCACACGACACGGATCGCCGTGCCGTATTCGGTAGTCAGGGACCCCAATTCGCTCCCATCAACCACCCACAAGCCATCTTCGCGTTCCAAGTCGCAGGCGAGTTTCAGGGTATTGAGCTTCTCTGAATCCGCGTCCCCGTCCAGATGAACCAAGGCGATTTCATCCGCTCGTTTCACCGGCCGACTGGGATTCTCCACATCCACGAAGCACCATTGGCCAAGTGCGTGGTCCCAACAAATGTTGGTTCCGCACTGCCCGCCGTCGCCGATCCAAACAACTTTGCGATCTTTCCCAGTGCATTGCTGGCTGGCGATTAATTCGTCAACGTGAGCGATCATGGTGGTTCATTTCCCTTTCCGCGGGGAGTAGGAGCCGCGTCAAACCGAGCCAGCCAAGCGGTCAGGACTCCGGCGGTCCCGCCAGTCCAATTCTAGCGGAAATCGTTGCCGGCAACGATGGCGAGCAAAGCGAAAACCGTTCCGTCTCGCCCAGGAGACAGGAAGGGCGTGATTCCTTGGACTGGTACCTCTCTTCCACCTTCATTCAACGACATCGGGGGGCGAGAGCGGTTTTTTGCTTACACTCTGGCATCTGAGTATTAAGATATGCAGATCTCAGGAACCGACCCGGGCGTCGGGCATTGAAGCTCCACGGGGGCACGGGAATCCCCAGCGCGCCGTGGTCGGTTATGCTCCTGGCGATTCGTCCCGCCAGGGGCTTCTCCTTCGCGTGGTCGCGGCCAGCGAGAGAACCACGAACTCCCCTCCAGCTCAGTAGTCTCTCATCTTTCGCGGAACGGCTGGCCAGGCAAAACGTATTCCATACCACAGGAAGGATGATACCAAATGACCTCACAATGCAACACGAGCGTGTTGATGATATCCCGGTGCTGCTTGGCCTGATGCAACAGCTGCATCTGCCCGAGGTGTTGGAGCGGAGCCTGGGCAGCCATCACCTCCACCAGGGGATATCGAATGGTTTACTCACTTGCGGTTGGCTGGCCTTCATCCTCTCCGCAGCCAACCACTGCAAGGTGAGCGTCCAAGACTGGGCCCAGAGTCATCAACATACGCTCGAGACGCTGCTTGGGCAATCCTTGCGATCGGTCGAATTCTCGGATGACCGGCTGAGCATCATCCTCCGTCGTTTCCACGATGCGGACTGGAATGCCCTCGAGACGGACCTCTGTCAGGCCACCTTAGAGGTCTATGAAGTCCCTATAAACGGTGTGCGTTTGGACTCCACCACGTCCTGCGGCTACCACGCCATCGATCCTGACGGCGTCATGCAGTTGGGTCCTAGCAAAGACCATAGGCCGGACCTGCCTCAGCTCAAACTGATGGCCGCCGCCGCGCAACCCTCGGGCCTCTTGTTGGCCACCGACATTCACTCTGGCAACGCTGCCGATGACCCGTTCTACCTCCCTCTCATCCGCCGCGTACGCGCGCAAGTCGGTCGCATGGGGATGCTGTATGTCGGGGATTGCAAGATGGCTGCCCTGGAGACGCGGGCGGAACTCGCCAGTCATCAGGACCTCTATCTGATGCCGCTGCCCCTGAGCGGTGCAACGCAGAAAGCGTTCCCTGCCTGGGTGAATGCCGTCGTCGCCGGTGAGCAAATGGTGGAGCAGACATTATCAATAATAAGGATTTCTGCCCGAAAACTGCGGGAAAAATCGCTGGAAAACCTTATTATTGATAATGTCTAGCTGTTGTATCAGACGGACGACAAGGGCACAGTGTCTTTGTTCGGTGCAGGGTACGAGTTCGAGCGACCCTGCCAGGCCAAGGTGGATGGCAAGACGATGGAGTGGGTCGAGCGGGTGCAGGTCGTACGTTCGTTCGCGCGGGCCCGCGTGCAGGACAAGGGGCTCCAGGAGCGGTTGCGGCGGGCTGCGGAGGAGATTCGGCAACTGACTCCGCCGGTCGGCCGCGGACGGCAGCAATACCGTGAGGAGTCGGTATTGCAGGCGGCGGTAGCGGAGGTGCTCGCACGCTTTCGCGTGACCGATTGTTTGGCAGTGACTTGGGAGCGTGAAGAACGCCACACCAAGCGTTACGAGAGCCGAGGGCACCCAGGGCCAGACAGTGCCTGGCATTGGGAGGGAGAGGTCCGTTACCAGGTCACCGAGGTGAAACGCCTGGAAGAAGCAATTGCCGAGGTTGCATACCGGCACGGGTGGCGTGTGCAGGTCACGAGCTTGCCGAAGCAACCCTATTGCTTGCAGGAGTGTGTGCTGATCTACAGTGGCGGCTGGTGCCTCGAACGCGACTTCCATGTGTTGAAGGACGTGCCGCTGGGAATCCGCCCACTGTATGTACGCGAAGAGGAGCAGATTATCGGCTTGACGCGGTTGCTGATAATTGCCCTGCGCTGGTTGACGTTGTTCGAGTTGGCGGTGCGGGCGGGCTTGGCGAAATCAGGAGAGGAACTGTCTGGTTTGT
>JBGQLF010001124.1:0-4160 GCA_041499985.1 Gemmataceae bacterium | reverse complement strand
GTGGTCGTGGATTATGCCCTGCTGCTGGAGAAGGCGCTGGGGCCGAATCGGTTGTGGCTGGCGGCGTATTGCAATGATGTGTTTGGCTATCTGCCCTCAGCGCGCGTGCTCGGTGAAGGCGGCTACGAGACGCGCGGACTGTATTCGGGCGGCGTCGGCCTGTTCGATCCGAAGGCACAGGACGTGGTGGTGCAGACCGTGCGTGAGCTGGCGCAGAAGGTGGGGCGGAAAGTGGTTGATTGACCGTCTTGCTGGACGGATGCTTCCTTGTGGGGCAGGATTCCGATCCTGACGTCAGGATTGGAATCCTGCCCCACAAGGAAGAACTCTGGCGGCTCAACTCGATTCAATCCACATACGGATCGGCCCCCAGATCCTTGAGGATCTCTTCGCGATTCTTCGCATAGATCATCAGATCCACGCGTTGGCGGCGGTGACGCCGTTCCACGCGCCGCTGGGCCTTGAGGAACTTCTTGAAATAACTCTGCCAGTCCTCGTTGCCGCCGCGTTTGCCACGCTGTTCCAATTCCTCTTGCCATTCGGGACCCAGCCCCTCGAGCAGCTCATCTTCCAAGGACAAGAAGAACTGGCAGCTACCCGGATCGCCTTGCCGTCCCGAGCGGCCGGCGAGCTGGCGATCAATGCGGCGGGCATCGTGGCGTTCGGTGCCGATCACGTGCAGCCCGCCGAGCTCGGCGAGGCCTGGGTCCAATTTGATATCCGTTCCGCGGCCAGCCATGTTGGTAGCAATCGTGATCCGGCCACGCTGCCCGGCCTGGGCCACGATCTGCGCCTCGCGCTCGTGATAGCGGGCGTTGAGCACATCATGCTCGACGCCAACCGCATGCAGCATCTGGCTAAGCTTTTCCGATTTCTCGACCGAACGGGTGCCGACCAGGACGGGCCGGCCCAACTCGCGCAAGCGGACCAAATCTTCCACAACGGCCTGGAACTTGGCATCCTCCGTTGGAAAAACGCGATCGGGCCACTGGTCGCGCCGCACCGGCCGATTGGTCGGCACGCACACGACCCACATCTTGTAGACGCGACGGATTTCCATCCAGTTTTGCTTCGCCGTCCCGGTCATGCCCGCCAACTTCTTGTACATGCGGAAGTAGGTCTGGAACGTGATCTGCGCCGCATGGTCGGACGCGAACGTGATCGGCACTCCTTCTTTCGCCTCGACTGCTTGATGGAGCCCCTCGCGCCAGTGCCGGTCGGGCTGGCTGCGGCCGGTGTATTCGTCGATCAGCATCACCTCCTCTTTGTGCACCATGTAATGCTGATCGCGCCGGAAGCGAAAATGAGCGTGCAGGGCGCGCTCGATGTGCTCGTGTAGCTTGTCCATCGCATGCGAGTGCGGCCCGCAGGGCGGATTGGAGTAGCGGGCCAGCTCGCGCGCTTTATCGGTCAGCTCGATCTTTTGCTTCTTCTCATCCAGGAAGAAGTGCTCATCGCGCGTCATCTGCCGGGCCAACTTGTCCGCCCAATGGTAGACGACGCCCTCTTCGGGCGTGGCCATCCGGGTGGGCGCCGCGATGATGAGCGGGGTCTTGGCTTCGTCGATGAAAACGTTGTCGGCCTCATCGACGAGGGCGAAATTATGTTCGCGTTGGACCTTGGGATCGAGGGGCTGGTTAAACTGACCATTGCCCGCCGTCCAGGGGGCCCAAAATGGGACCGCATCGGACTTGGTCCCGGCGACTTTCAGCCGATCGCGCAGGAAGTCGAAGCCGAACTCCCCAGCGGTGCCGCAGGTGATATCACAGCGGTATGCCTGGGCCCGGTCGTTATCCGCCATCTTTTGCTGGAGAACACCCACGGTCAGCCCGATAGCTTGATAAATCGGTCCCATCCACTCGGCGTCGCGGCGGGCCAGGTAATCGTTGACCGTCGTCAGATGGACACCTTTGCCCGGAAGGGCATTCAGACTGACGGGTAGCGTTGCCACCAGGGTCTTGCCTTCCCCGGTAGCCAGCTCGGCCAAGCCGCCATGGTGCAGAACGTACCCACCGGCCAGCTGAACGTCGAAGGGCCTGAGCGCCAGCGTGCGCTGCGCCGCCACGCACACCAGGCCGAAAGTCTGCGGCAGAAGCCTGTCCAGCGATTCGCCGCCACGGGCCCGGCCGCGCAGCTGGAGGCCGCGCTGGCGGATGTCGGCATCGGTCAGCCGGCTGAATTCGCTTTCCCAGTGGCGAATCTCGTCGACGTGCAGCGCGGCGCGTCCCAGGCGGCGCTGCGAGGGGGTTCCGAACAAGGCCTTGAGGTACTGGAGCCAGCGTGGCCCGAGTGTATTGACCCGCGCTCGGCTCGTGGTGACTTCCGGTTCTGGAATGGTCAGATTGGTATCTGTGAACGTATTCAAGAAGGTAACCCTCGCAGGGAGCCCGTCGAAACCTGCACCGCGACAAGGAGACCGGGGATCAAGCAGGGGATCTTGAATCACCGCCTCAAGAAGTTCCAGGCAATTTAACGTATCATATTTCGTGCCAGGACCGAAGATCGTTTTTGCACGCAAACAAAAAAAGCCGCGCCGGCCCGCTGTACCCCCTCTCCCAGGGCCAGTGCGAACCGGACGGCTTTGTTTCACTACGTGGGCGCAGCCATGAGCTGCCGCATCGGTCCGCAAATCTTGGGCCAATCATCGTGCCAACGCTGCCGGTCCGCGTCTGCCTTGCCGTAGGCTTAGATTTCAACAGTACTTAGGTGCTTTCAACCGCGCGACGAACACGAACGCCGGCTGGCCACCGGAGGCGTCGCCGCCCACACTGCATGCAGTTGCTGCGTATAGCCTTGGCAATGGGGATCAGGGATCAGGCATCAGGAGACGGGGATCATGGAAGAGAGTCAAGAGCCTGTACGGGATCAGGAACCAGTACTCAGTTCCGAGTACCGAGTACTTGGTACTCAGTTCTGACTCCTACTGCTGGTCTGTGACCCTTGCGAATTCGAGCATTTCGTCCGCGGCCGGGACGCGGGATATGTTGCGTTGCGTTTCCCCTCTGGTGTGTTGGAAACGCATTGGCCGGCAACGCAACGCAACGCAATTCATGCTGTCCTTTCTTCTGCCCCATCTGGCTCCGCCGGTGTGGCTGTTCCCCCGCAATGAAGCTAGTGGCAGCGTCCTTGCCCCTCCTCTGTGCCAGCGTTATCCTGGGCCGCATGAGCGAGGTCACCCGCATTTTGAACGCCATCGAGCAGGGCGATCCGCAGGCAGCTAGCCAACTGCTGCCGCTGGTCTACGATGAGCTGCGCCAGTTGGCGGCACAGCAGCTGGCCCGGGAGAAGCCGGGGCAAACGCTGCAACCCACCGCTTTGGTCCACGAAGCCTACCTGCGGCTGGTCGGCAACGGCGAAGCTCCCAACTGGAACAGCCGGGGTCATTTCTTCGCCGCAGTGGCCGAGGCGATGCGCCGCATCCTGGTGGAAAATGCACGCCGCAAAGGGCGCCTCAAACATGGCGGCGGGCGGCGGCGTGAACACGCGGACCTCGATGCCCTCCATGCCAACGGTCCCGCGCCGGAGCTCTTGGCCTTGCACGAGGCGTTGAAGCAGCTCGCGGCCCATGAGCCGCTCAAGGCCAAGCTGGTGGAGCTGCGCTTCTTCGCCGGCCTGACCTTGGAGCAGGCGGCCGAGTGCCTGGACATCTCTCTTTCTACCGCCGACCGCGCTTGGCGCTATGCCCGCGCCTGGCTGTACCACGCTATAGCCGGCGCGGATTCCGAAAAAAAATAAAGCTTGGCTGACGTGTTTAGGACGCGGGTGTCGCATGTAGGAGTAGGGACAATGGATGGTATACTCAGGGGCCTGTGCCTTCGGGGTGGATGACCCCGAGTTCCTCTGTTCACCGACGCGCTGCGCACGCGGTCCGTGCTGGGAGAGAGGTTGCAACGATGCAGGAAGAATCGATCTTCGCCGCCGCCCTGAATAAGGCACCGGGGGCCGAGCGGCAGGCGTTCCTGGACGAGGCGTGCGCCGGCGATGCCGCCCTGCGCCAGCGCGTCGAGCAGTTGCTCGCCGCCGACCGCCACACCGGCGGCATCCTCGAACGCGGCCCCGACGTCACTGGGCCGGAGGCGCCACCGTCCGAGCCGCCCCTGGCCGCCGATCGTGTCTTTGCCGGCCGCTACAAGCTGCGCCAGAAGCTCGGCGAGGGCGGC